>JAFGUD010000375.1 GCA_016938685.1 Bacteroidales bacterium
TCTAACCAACTGAACTACCAGACCATTAAAAAAGTGTTGCAAAGGTAATACTAAAAATATTATCTCCAAATTTTTTGTTGAAATTTTCACAAATTTCTGTTTTCAAATCAGTATTATTTTTACTTCCCTTTTGCTTTGGTAAATCCTGCTAAATCGCTCTCGATAGATATTTTAGGAGTTTCTGTAATTCTTCCTGCTTCGTATCCATAGTGTTTGTACATAATTGTCGGAACACGTTCTATTTTATACTGAGCGACATCTTCATCATTAGCCCTGAAATCTCTGTCAACTGCTATTACTGTCAGTTTTGATTCGTCAAATTCAATTTCATCTAAAATTTTATACAAACGTGGAACTTCTCTTCTACTATCCGGACACCAAGTTGCTAAAACAACAATTATTTCTGCGTTTTCGGCAACACGAGTTTTTAAATATTCAATTGTTTTTGCTTCCGGTGTATAATTATCGTATTCTTTTGTAAACCACTCTTTAAAAGGCTTTTTGGTTAATCCTTCTCTGTCTATTTTTCCGAGTAAAATTTTCTGGCTAACTTTCTCATTATAAACTACTTGATTGATATTTTTCTGAGTATTGCAAGAAATCATCAGCATTACTGAAATTGACAATAGAATAAATAATCGTTTCATGTTTTTTTTGTTTCAAATATAAGTATTCTTCAAATTTAAGCAACTTTATGAACCAATTTTAAGAAAATAAAAACTTTTAATTGCTGTTTTAATTAACTTTGTGAAAAATAAACATTTATGCAAAAATCCTTAATCATTGTAATTTTTCTTCTGATTACAAACTACTTATACTCCCAGGTTGAAACCGAAAAAAGAATAGAATTTGATGTTGAAAATTATAACTCATCGTATTATTTTTATGAGTTTAATTCGTTGGGTGCAATATTGATTTCGGAACAAGGCTCTTCTAACAAATACAAAGTTAACTTGTTAAATCAGAACCTAGACATTGTTGAAACAAAGTATTTTGAAATTCCTGACAAAGAGAATTACACAAATTATTTCAGCAATGATTCTACATTATATTTGCTATTTAAAGCCAGAAATGGAAGTTATACTCTTGTTGTGATTGATGTTAAAGACATGATTATTACAAAAAAAGAAAGTGCTTTTCCAAAGAAAACTTATGTTTACAATATAATGGCTATTGATGATATGGTTTTTTTTGAGATTTCAATAAAAAGAAATAATTCAATAACAACTTTAAACCTAAATACTTCAATTCAAAGTGTAATTCCTATTTTTATTAAAGGTTACAAAGAAAAAAACACATCAATCGAAAATGTTCAAATTTCTGAAAATACAAAAGAGTATTTTGTTTTTGTTAATGCTTACAAAGGGAATGAACATAACTTATATGTGCTAAAATATGATAAAAATGCCGAATTAAAAGAAACATTTAATTTGTCTGAAAATCTGGAACAAAAGCTGTCTTCAGTTTCTGTTTCAGCAATTTCAAAGAACGAATATATTTTTTCAGGAACTTATTCATCAAAAAAAGTTTCTTCGGGTGAAGGTCTTTATTTTTGTAAAATAATCAATGGAAAAACAGAATTTATTAAATTTTATAATTTTATGGAATTTGACGAGTTTCTTTCGTATCTTCCTCAACGCAAGATTGATAAAATAGAAAAGAAAAAGAAACGTAAAAAAGATAATGGCAAATCTTATTCTTTAAACTATTTGTTGGCGTCGCATGAAATAATTCAAATTGACAATAATTATTACTATTTGGGCGAAGCATTTTACCCAACGTACAGAACAGAAACCTATACTGATTCTAATGGACAAACTCAAACCCGACAGGTATTTGACGGTTATCAGTATACTCATGCTACCTTAGTTGCTTTTGACGAACTTGGAAATAAACTTTGGGATAAAACATTTGAAATGTGGCCTTCTTACAAACCATATTTTGTTAAAAAATTTATTACAATGACAATTATTGATCAAAATATAAACTTGCTTTTTATTAATAGAAGTAATATAGTATCAATTGCTTTTTCTGTTTTCGGAGAAAATAAAAGTGAAAAAGATTATGATTTTTTAGAAACCGGAAATGAAAACGATAAATTAAGATATTCGTTAGCGGAAGTTGTTTATTGGTACAATAATTATTTTATTGCTTATGGATTTCAGAAAATAAAGAATAATACAGACGAAACGTCGTCTAAAAAACGTAAAGTGTTTTTTGTAAATAAAATCAGTTATAGATAGTAAAATTGATATTTTTTTGAATAAAACAAACGAGATTGGTGAGGAAATAAAATTTAGAAAACACAAATATAGAAATTAGTAACTTTTACCCTTTTTCTGAGAAGAGTTTAAAGTTTTTTTCATCGAGGTAATTTGATTATTAAGCGTATTTGCCTGATTTTGAAGAAGAATAATCTGTTGTTTTAGGTTTTTGATGCGTTCGTCTTCCTCCATACTATTTACATTTTGTTTGACTATATCAATTTGTTGAAAGAGTGTATTCATCTCAATAGTAGAAGAATTTATAAAATTAAAAGCAAGTAATTTTTCTTCATTTGTCCTAACAATTACCTCATTCAATTCTGTAAGAGAATCTTTAAGTTGTTGATTTTCATTACCAATAATTCTGTTTTTATAGTTTGCACTAAATGCCCAAATTGCAAAAATAACAATACTCAAAATCCAAAGCTTTGAAGCAAAAGACCAAAAACTTTCGGCATGTGTTGCCATTTGAAGAAAAGTTTTTTTATTTGTAATATTGTTTTTATTTATATTGGCCATAAATTTTTATAGATAATGATTTTTGAATACTTCAAATACCTAATTTTTTCAAAGAAGAATGTAAATGGAATTCATTCAACATACTTAAGTAATTTCGCTATAAAAGTATTAAATAATTTTAAAAATATCAATAATTTTATTGAAATTGAAAATATTAGAAAAAAATTATTGCGTAATCATCAGATTATTAAAGTAGTAGATTTAGGTGCCGGAACAAAAAAAAAACAAGGAGACACAAGAATTGTTTCAAAAATTGCAAAACATTCTTTGACAAAACCCAAATATTGTAGATTACTGTTCAGTATAGCAAACTTTACAAAAGCGCAAACAATCTTAGAATTAGGCACTTCGCTTGGAATTACAACTTTATATTTTGCAAAAGCTGAGTATGTAAAAAAAATAGTTACCCTTGAGGGAGATAATTCTATTTACAAGCTTGCAAATGATATTTTTAAACAAGAAGGTTCAAATATTAGTCATTTTAACATAAATTTTGATGATTATTTAGTTGAAATAAAAAATCATGATGAAAAATATGATTTAATTTTCATTGATGGCAATCATACAAAAGAAGCAACGTTAAGATATTTTAATATTCTAAAAGAACATATTTCAAGCAACGGAGTAATAATATTTGACGATATTAGATGGTCAAAAGGGATGTTTGAGGCTTGGAATAAAATTAAAGACACAAATAATTTTTCAACCGTAGATTTATTCAAATTCGGCATTGTCTTTTTTGATAAAACCATTGTTGAAAAACAAAATTTGCAATTATTCTTCTAATTTCATTAGATTTGCATTATATATATAAAAAATATGCGACTTACAATTTCATTAATATTAATAGGTGTTATCTGGGCAATTTGGTTATTGTTTGGAGATTCAGCAATTGTTTATGGTATTCATCCACGAGATATTAGCTCAATAAGAGGTATTTTCTTCTCTACTTTTATTCACGCAAATTTTAACCACATTGTTTCAAATACACTTCCTTTGTTTTTGTTAACTTGGATGTTAGGGGTTTTTTATAAACGAATATGGATAGTTGTTTGGATTTTGATTACAATATCCGGAGGTGCATTAGTGTGGCTTTTTGCCAGAGCTAATACTGTTGTTATTACAGAAAGTATTCAAAACAGTATTCCAACCTATCACGTTGGAGCTAGTTTAACAATTTTTGCTCTATTAGGTTTTTTCTTGGCTAGCGGAATATTTCGTAAGGAGGTAAAAGCTTTGCTTCTAGCAATTGGAGTTGGATTTTTATATGGAGGAGCAATTATAAGCGGAATTGTTCCAAGCGACCCGCATGTTTCTTGGGAGGCTCATTTATTTGGATTTATAGCAGGAATTTTTTGGGCTTACGTTTTCAGAAAAGTTAAAAATATTAAAGAAAAAACAATTTTACCTGATGAAACAATGACATAAAAAAATGACGCATAAGCGTCATTTTTTTTATTCGTTAACACGATAAAGTCTTTTTGCTTCCTCGGCTTGTTCGTAATAGTAAAAAGGTCCAATTGAGAGAAGTCTAACATTTAATTGCTCATAAAACGCTGCAATAAATTGATCAACAGTTCCTGTTTGCACAGCACCGGGAGCACGTCTTATAACAAATATTCTTAACCGTGGGGACTGTTCAAATGTAATTGCAAACCAATGAATTCTATCCGGAATTTCACCTTCTGGCATTTCATTTATTTTATCTGCACTTGTTTTATATAATCTTTTGGCATTCAACGCTTCTTCTCGTGAAAGAAAAGGTCCAACAGCGATTTGTCTTTTTGATAGACCATTCCAAAGATTTTTTTCAAAATCTATTAAGTAGCCATAATCTAAACCTCCACTTGTACCTGATAGTTTGAAAGTATTTGTTCTATCGTCTATTCTAACTCGTACAAAGTACCAATAATATACAGGATCATCATCGTGAATGGAGCCTGCCCTTTTACCTTCTGTTATTTCTCCGTTTTTAAAAGAGATTGTTAAAAGCGAAACAGAATAAAGTAGCACAATAACAAAAAGGTAACTTAATAATTTTTTTATGTTCATAATATTATTTTACAATTGGTAATTATTTTGTAAAATTACAAAAAAAATAAATATGAAAAAAACTTGGATTCAAAAACTAGAAGCAAATGATTTGCCAAAAGTTGTAGAACTTGATGAAAATGGTCAAAAAAAATTTAATGGCGCTAAAACAATGCTTGTTCCAAGTCCAAAAGATGTTTATGATATAATGCAAAACGTTCCTTATGGAAGAATTATTACAGTTGCTGAAATAAGAGTTATTTTGTCCAAAAAATTCGGAACAGATACAACATGTCCATTAACATCAGGAATTTTTATTTGGATTGCAGCAAATGCTTCTGTTGAAATTGCTGAAAAAGAGGCTAAAAAACCGAATATGCCATTTTGGAGAACAACAAAAAGCAAAGGAGAACTTGTAGAAAAATATCCGGGCGGAATTGAAAACCAAAAAGAAATGCTTGAAAATGAAGGAATAAAAGTGATTCAAAAAGGTAAAAAAACTTTTATTGAAAATTTTGAATTGTATGTTGAAAATATAGTATAAAGAAATCCGCCCAATGAGCGGATTTCTAAAAAAATTATTCTTTAATAAAAATTGTTCTTCCAATTACTTTATTTTCTTTTTTAATTATTGCTATATAAACTCCTGATTCAAAACCACTTAGGTCTAAATATTTAGTGTTTAATTTTTCAAATAATACAGTTTTACCCTGAATATCAATTATCTGTATATCCAAACCGGATAAATTTTGATTGTAATTGACAATTGCGTCATTTTTGACAGGATTTGGATAAATATTGAATCCTGTTTCATTCAAATTTTCGATTGTTGTACAAACTGAAATTGAAAATACCCATGTATACGACCAATTACTTTCTATTGTTCCATCAGATGCTTTTACATGCCAATAATAAGTTGTTCCGCAAGAAAAATCGGCGACAACTTCTGAAAAATAACTAGTAGTGTTTGTGTAGAAAATTGAACTAAATTCTGAATCTTCTGCAATTTCAATAACATATTCAGTTGCATTTGTAACACTATTCCATTCAAATGTTAAAGAAGTGCTATCTAAATTAGTTGAATTATTTGCAGGTGAAATTAGGGTAGGAGAGCTAAGAATTAATTCACTTGTAGTAAAGCTCCAAACGTCTGACCAAACCATGTATGCATCATATCTAACTCTCCAAAAATAAGTAGTAGATGGTGTAAAATCATAAATAGTTTCACTCATTACAGACGTGTTTATTTCATCAAAAGTTGTAAAAGTAGGATCTTCGGAAATTTGCAACCAAAAACCTGAAATATCCCCTGACCATTCAAATGTGATTTGTTCATAATTAATATTTGTTGAATTATTTGCAGGGCTTATGAGTGTTGGAGTGGGGTAATTGGTATTAAACGACCAAATTTCAGACCATTCACTAAAATTTAAACCATCTGACGCTCTAACTCTCCAATAATAAACTGTTTCGTGGGTTAAATCAGAAACTGAAAATTCAGAAATAGAAGTCGTTTCAGTTGTAGAACTTGTAAATTGGTTATTCTCAGAATATTCCAATTCGTAAGATGTTGCATAATTTGCGTCTTGCCAATCAAAAGTTAGAGAGGTTGACTGATTTGTTGAATTATCTGAAGGGCTAATTAAAACTGGTATTTCCGGCAAATTTAAAGGTGAACTTCCGGTACTAAACCATCTTGTATTCCATTGTGATGTATCAACTGTATTAATAACTCTCACTCGCCAAAAATAAATAGTATTTGCATCTAATATTCCAGTATTCTGATAAGTGTCTGAATTAGTGCTGCTTGAATTTATATATGCTTTTGAAATTTCCTGAAAATCAATTGAATTAAACTGATTTGTTTTATCTATTTGTAGATTGTAAAAATCTACTCCGGTATGAGAATACCAATCGAGATTAATTCCGGATACGCTTTGATTTAAAGCTCCATCAGACGGTGTGTTGAGCGACACATAGTCGCGTGTGTTAAAAGTCCAAACAGTTGACCAATCGGAAGTATCTACTGAATTGATAACTTTAACCCGCCAATAATAAGTTTTTCCGAAGTATAAATTTTCCGTATAATGTTTTGTGTCA
>JAFGUD010000376.1 GCA_016938685.1 Bacteroidales bacterium
AATGATTACAAGACGTTAATAATAAAACGATAGCTGCAAGTGCTGTTAATTTAATTTTCATTTTTTTTATTTTAATGTGCCCTAACGATGGCAATATGCAAAGTTGGGGATTACGGAGCGATTCACTATCAAGCTACACGGCACTTGATGCGAGCTACAACCCTTGAATAACCTATTAAACCCCAATTTTGTATATTGCATGTTATGGGCTGGCATTTTATGGTTTTTTGAATCCTATTACAATTTTACCACCATTATCCAAAATATACTCTACATCTTGTCTATCTTCAGAATGAACAATTACGTCAATTCTTACTACTTTACCTTTTAGACCGTTTTCATTAATTTCTTGTCCAAGTTCATACGCTGTTTTTACTTTAATTTCCATAGCATTTATTTTTGATTAGTGATTATTTCCTTTAATTCTTCTATTGTTATTGCAGGATTCTGCTTGTGAAGCATTGCATGACAATTTGGGCAAACAGGTCTTAAATCTGCAATTGGATTTACATTATATTCTTTTTTAATTCTTGAAACTTCGGTCAAATGATGAACGTGAATAAATTTATATCCTAAGTTTCCAAATGTTTTTTCAAAATTAAAACCGCATACTACACATGTAAAACCATAATGCTTTAAACATTCATTTCGAGCTTCAATATTTCTTTCATATCGTGTTTGAGTTACTTGTAATGCAGAACCTTCAACAAAAGACCTTGAGTTATCAGTTTTTTCTTCAAAAGGATTGAAGCTTAATTTTGTGGTTGCTAAAAAATTAAACCATTCTTTTTCAAGTTCCGGAATTATCTCATTCTTTATAGAAATCCCTGACGATTGAGGCGTCCAATTTTGGTTTTTCAGTTTGTTTTTAAGATTTTCAAGTAACAAAATTTGCTCTTTTTCTGCATCAATCAACACGTCAAATTCAATCAAGACCCTATGAACATCTTTATCCTTATCGCCCCAATGAGGTGATAAAAATGGCTCCGAAATAACTTTACCTGAACCAATTAGTCCTTTCGGATTAACACCTAATCTAATCAAAAAAGCTCTGTCGCCAGGTCTAACTTTGTTATGACTTATACAACTCCATTTTAAAGTTACTTTTCCAGTATTTTTTAGTTCTTCAAGGTTCTTTTCTAAATCAATCCATTTCCAGTTATCAGGATTCCATGCGAAAAGAAATGCATTCTGCAAATTTATTTGTCCGATATTTTTAGTTAACCCACACTCTTCAAGTGCCGATTTTAATTCTGGCTTTAGTTGATAAATAAAAAAATTACCTTTGTCATAACCTGTAAAGAAAAAATCCCAAAAGGCTTTTGTTCCATTTTCTCGTACTCTTTGTTTTATTTCATATTTCTTCAAAATCCTTTTACCAAGTCCTACGATTCTTCCGACTACGCCATTTTTATCAGTCCACCCAATAATTCTTGCCAGTTCAGTCGCAGATGCTTCTTGTTTTTCAAGCGAATAAATTGTTTGAAAAATCAATATATCATCTGGGCGAATAAGCTCCTTATCTTGTAAAATTTCTACAAAAATACTTTTACTTATATGTGGTGAATTTTCATTCATGCAGGTCTTTTTTTATGCTTGCCCATAACGGATTGGCGGTATGTTTTTGTTGCCGATTTCGAAGCACTGTCCTTTCAAGTTACACAAAAGTTTATTAGATGCTGAAACGCT
>JAFGUD010000377.1 GCA_016938685.1 Bacteroidales bacterium
CACAATCCATAAATAAAACCAAAATTTTTGCTCGCGAAGATGATCAATTATTATTAACTTCTTAAATTTGGAACTTTAGTTCGGTAAATTTAGTAATGAAAGAAATGTAAAAAATATTTTTTACCAATTCAATTCACCTAGTAATTATTAATTATTTTTGCCTCATGAAAAATAAAATTAGAATATTAAGTGCAGTAGTTTTAACAGCGATTTATTGTTTTGCAGTAGGTGCTGTTAAAGAATCACTTACCCATTCTGATTTTCAAAACAATTCAACTACTTCGCAAGAGCAATATTTTTCAGATTTTTCAACAAAACTGTTCTGCCACACATCCCAAACCGAAAGTTCAGTTAGCAACATAAATAATCTACCTGCCCCAAATTTCAAAAACTCAATTAATGAACTTTGGACAATTGCGAAAACAACAGAGCATTTATTTGAAACAGCATTTTCGCAGTATACCAATATTTCGAGAAACTTTCTGATACAATATCGGAAAACAGACATCATTTTCCCCTTCCACTATTTTTGGTAATCCTTTTTTTAGCTCTCGTTCCCATTCAAGTGAAATAACTTGAGTTTAAAAGGCTTTGTTATACACATTGCCAAATTATTATTTATGAATTTTAAAAGACTTAAAAATGGATTTAGGTAGTACCATTATTGGAGCTATTCTGATAGCTATCTGTATCGTGCCTATAATTTTAATGGGCAGAAACAGAAAAAAAACAGAAAAAAAAGCATTACAATCATTAATCAACATTGCAAATCAACAGAGTTGCATTATTAGTAAACACGAGATTTGTGGCGACTTTGTTTTAGGAATAGACGAAAACAGAAATTTCGTTTTCTTCTTCAAACAGAAAAAAAAAGAAGCAATTTCTATGTTTGTTGACCTTTCAGAAGTTCATATTTGCCAAGCCGTTAAGAAAACACGAAACGTTAAAATCGATAAAGAGAACCATTCAATTATTGAGCGTGTAGACCTTAGTTTTATACCTACAAACAAAAATAAGGGAGAAGTAAAATTTGAATTGTATGACGAAGAAATAAATACGCAGTTAAGTGGAGAATTGCAGTTTGTTGAAAAATGGGCAAAACAAATAAACGACCGACTGAAAAACAAAAAGTAATAAAGACAAAGCCCTGTGGATTGACCATAGGGCTTGTGTTTAATTAATTGACAAACAGGCAGAAAAAAGAAGCACAGCAGCCAACACGCAATATACGTAAGCCGGGCGATGTAGGTAATTTGAAGTTTTGTGCATTTGCTCAAATTCGTAACGGTTTGATAGGTTGGAGCTTCAAAATCCCGGCCTACGCATATTGCCATCCGTTGGCAACAAGTGTGAGTACGACCTCAGAATTCGATAATCTAATTTTTTTTGAACATTATTTTTTATCTTTGATTGAATATTTTTAGATTCTAAATTGCTTATTATGAAAAAGATAATTATCAACAGACTTGATTACACACGGATAAAAAAGTGTATTAGTGATGCTAAACAATTTAAATCAATTAGTAGTGCTGAAGCTGAAAAACTAATTAAAGAATTAGATTCTGCAGAGATTGTTGAGCCTGAAGCTATACCTTCAAATGTTGTTACAATGAATTCAATTGTAAAATTGAGTTTTTTGAATAATAATATACAGGTGCAATTTCAGATAGTGTATCCTGACCAAGCAAATTTGAAAGAAAACAAAATTTCAATTTTTTCGCCAATAGCAACAGCATTGATTGGTTATAAAGTTTCAGATGAAATAGAGTGGATTGTTCCTGCGGGTATAACAAATATTAGGATTGATGAAATTATTTATCAACCAGAAGGAGCGGGTGATTATTCTTTGTAAATTAGCAATTTCATGAATATTATTGGGTAAATATAGACATTATTGAGGTCAAGAATGAGGAAACGTTTTATCATACTTATTGACTTTTCGGAATATTCAGGCAACTTAATACGTTATGCTTGCGATTGGGGCATTCAAGTAAATGCAGAATTGGTTTTTGTTCATCAAACCATTATTTTAAGCCCTGCACTTACCGACAATGAAAGTAAACTGCAAATTGCACAACAGACAAATTATGAAGCATTGCAAAAACTTAAAACCTTAGCGAAAGGCCTAATTCCACCAGGAGTAAAAGTTGCATTCTATGTTTCAGAAGAACATTTGCATATTACTTTATCTAACCTTTTAGAAGAGCCATTTGATAATTTGATTTTTGTAGGAATCAAGGGTGCTGGGTTATTAAAGAGAATATTTATTGGTAGTGTAGCACTTCAGGTTATCGAAAATACAAAGGATATTATTGTTGCTATGCCTAAAGAAATTGCCACTTTCTTGCACAAAAATGTATTTATTGCTGCTACAGAAAAATATCCATTAAACCTATTGATGTTAAACAACTTTTTTAATTTTTTTGACATTAAAAACACGAGCATAACATTTTTTTATTTGGCAAAACCCAATGAAAAAACAAAAAATATAGAAAAATATCTTACAGATTTGACTGTATTGTTTGCCGACAGATTTGATACAACTTTCGCAATTTATGAAGTTAGCAATACATTTGCCGACATTAAGAAAGTAATAAACAATAAGATTGACGAAATACTGATTGTTCAAAAAGGCTCACGCCTTTTGACCGACCAACTTTTTCGTAAATTTTTGATTAATGAATTGGTTTACGATGGCCAAACTCCTTTAATTATTTTACCATAAATATAGAAATCAAACAAAAATAGTTATCGTTTAAAATTATGAGTATTAAAATTGAGATTATTTTATTAGTTGTTTCGGCTCTGTTTTTTCTAAGCATTTTGGCAGGGAAAGCAAGTTCAAGATTTGGAGTTCCAGCATTGCTGTTGTTTTTAGGTGTTGGAATGCTATGTGGTAGCGATGGATTAGGAATTCAATTTGAAGACTATCGTATTGCACAGAATATTGGAACTATTGCTTTATGTATCATACTATTTTCTGGTGGATTAGATACAAATATCTCAGAGATTCGTCCGATAATTTTACAAGGGGCTATACTGGCGACTGTTGGGGTTTTTTTAACTGCAATCATTACAGGGGTAATAATATGGTGGTTTTTAGGCATGACAATGGCATCTGCTGGCATTGGTTTTTTAACTTCTTTGTTGTTAGCATCAACAATGGCATCAACAGACTCTGCTTCGGTTTTTTCTATTCTCCGTTCAAAAGGGCTACACTTAAAAAACAACCTTCGCCCTTTGCTTGAGCTCGAAAGTGGAAGTAACGACCCTATGGCTTACGTTCTGGTTATTTCTTTGATAGGCATTATAAAGACAGATGCTTCACCAAACTATTGGATAGCAGGTGGTACGTTATTGCTACAACTTGGCATTGGTGCAATAATAGGTTTTTTGTTAGGGAAACTTTCAGTCAAAATAATTAATCGTATTAAAATCGGCAACGACTCTTTATATCCGATTTTAGTTTTCACTTTCTGTATCTTTATTTTTTCTGTTACTTATTTTTTTAAAGGCAATAGGTCTTCTCAAATAAAAACGCAAAAAAAATTCTCGTTTTTTTCAGCTTGAAATTCTTACTGAAAGCTGCATAAATATTGAGTTTA
>JAFGUD010000378.1 GCA_016938685.1 Bacteroidales bacterium
CATATTGTCATTTTTAAAGTTAAAGGTACTGTTTTATTTCTTGTCATTTTGTGACCGCGTCGTTTCCTTAGCATGAACGCTAACGGTAAATTGTATGAGTAGTGGCAGATTGCGTGGCACTTTCCTGTCAAACCGCTACGCTGTTTGAGCGGTGTACAAGCCTTGATATATACCACATTGCCTGCCATTACTTATACAAAATGTTAGCTGTTGTTTTTATTTCGTTTCAATATCAAATATTTTTTGTCCATTGTTACCTAAATAGTTTTTTAGTAAAGTTTCGTAAACATTTACGCCTGTGTCAGAATTTGTAAAAATTAAAAGACCTTGCTTTGTCTTTGGTAAGATAAATACGATGGTTTGTACGCCATTGTCTGAACCTCCGTGAGATAAAGCAATTTCATTATTACCCAAATCATAAATTTCAAAGCCCAAACCAAAGTGCTTTCCTTTTGCACTCGCTACTTGGTTTGTGGTCATTTCTTCAAAGACTTTTTTTGATAACCCTTCACCATTCATCACACTTACCAAAAACTTCCCGTAATCTTCAATTGTTGTCAATAAATCATCGGCTGCATTTGGTGTTTTGTTTTTTACTGTTTCGTAGGCTTTTCCGTCTTTGTCATAACCAATTGCCAATCTTGAAGTGTCCACATTTTTATCCCAAACATATCTTGTGTCGTTCATTTTTAGTGGACTGAAAATAAGCTCGTTGGCTAATTGTTGCAACGATTTATGAAACTTTTTCTCCAGCGCTTTCCGCAAATATTCCATTCCTTCGCCTGAATATTGGTATTTTGTTCCTGGCTCAAATTGGAAGTCGAGTTTTTTATTTTCGTTCATCCATCGCCAATTTGGGAAGCCCGTTTGATGACTTAAAATAATTCTGGTTGTAATTTTTTTGTTTCGTGGGTCATTTGCAATATCCGGGTCAGTCCAATATTTGTAAATAGGTTCGTCTAAATCCCATTTTCCTAAACTTACCAATTTCAATGCGACCAATGCGGTAACAGGTTTAGTAAGTGAAGCAACATTAAAAATAGTGTTGTATGGAGCCGAAATGCCATTGGTAATTTCGCCAAATACCTTTACTTGTTGAAGTTTGCCATTTTCAATAACTCCAATTCCTAAGGTCGGAATTTTGTTTTCTTTTAACCATTTTTCAATTTCACTATTATTGTCAAAAATCGGTTTTTCCCTTGTTTTATTTTCGTATGCCTGATGGTCGAAACTATATGAAGTTGCTAATTTCCAGTCTCCTTTTTCCAATTGCCAAACATTAGTAAACCTGGCAATTCCTGCCTGTGTTTCTCGTTTTTCCGAAAACATATGTTCGCCATTCTGAACAGCCGTATACAAAACACCATTTTTATAAAGTGGAAATATTTGGGTACTTTCTTCTACTAAAAATCTTTTTACCTGACGATTTGTTTGGCTATTGCAAATCCCATTTTTTAAATCGATGATAAATTTTGTTTTATCTGAAATACCGTCTTTGTCGTGATAAAATTTAAAGTTGTCGCTCAACAAATTTTCAAATTGTTTGATGTCGCACATGTTAAAACCAATATCAAATAGCAAACTGTCTTTTGCAAGAATGGCTTTATAGAGTTCTGAATTTTTGTCAACTTGTGCAAACGCAGAAAAAGTTGTCAGGAAAAGGCAAAGCATTAATAATTGTTTCTTCATTTTTTTCTTGTCTTTCAGTTTTAAGGTGTTGCTCAGTAAAATAACAGCTAACG
>JAFGUD010000379.1 GCA_016938685.1 Bacteroidales bacterium
TTTCATTTTCTTAAAATCGGTTTTAAAGTCAATCGGCATAACAACTTGTAAAAAATAATTCTCGGAATTATTTTAACAATTTGGTATTCTAATCAGTTTCTTCAAGTTTGAATAAATCTTCCAATTTTACTTTGAAGAATTTTGCGATTTTTAGCGCCAAAACTGTCGAAGGAATAAATTTACCGGTTTCAATAGCATGAATTGTTTGTCTTGAAACATTTACTTTTTCGGCTAATTCTGCCTGTGTGATTTTCTTTTTGGCTCTTTCTACTCTTATTAAATTTTCCATTTTTATGTGTTTAGATAGTTGTCCAATAATTTTTCTAGAATAAACCAAAAAGAGTGCCAAAGTTAAGACGACTTGACTTTAATTATGTAAATAATAGTTTTATTCGCGCTAATTATAGAAGTCTTTAGGTTTTAAGTTGTTCTAAATCAATTGATTATGTCTCTGTTTTTAGCTTTTGTTAAAATTAAATTTTTAATAAATTCTTTGTAAATAATTGTAAGTTAGTTGTTTGTGATTATTCTTGTTTTTTTTTATGATATTTTTTATGTCTTGTTTTATAGACAATTTTTTTTTGTTTAAAGTTGTAAATTAGTCTTTATATCCTTTTCTTTGTATAATTTTGTAAAAATAAGTTGTTTAGATTTGTAAAACAAGCTTTAAAAATAGTGAAATATATTTTACTTTGTCGTGGTTTTTTTTATGACAAAGATGAGTGAAACCCCTTTGAAAATGGGGCGAGTAGCCTTTGTTCGTATTTGGAACAATGTTTTTTCTTTAAGGCTTTGAAAATCAGTAATTATGTTGGTTAAAACTTTTGGAAGCGCGGTACTTGGAATAGCCGCAACTTTGGTAACTATTGAAACTGAAATTTCTCGTGGCGCTAAATTTTATCTTGTTGGTTTACCCGACAATGCAGTTAAAGAAAGTCAGCAAAGAATGGAAGCCGCTCTGAGAACAAATGGTTTTAGAGTTCCGGGAAAAAGAATTGTTGTTAATCTTGCTCCGGCTGATATACGAAAAGAAGGTGCATCGTACGATTTGCCTTTAGCTATTTCTGTTTTAGCTGCCTCTGATCAGATTAGGGTAGGGGAGGATATTTTGGAAAAACACATAATTATGGGCGAACTTTCGCTTGATGGAAGTTTGCGACCAATTAAAGGAGTATTGCCAATTGCCTTAAATGCAAAAGAAGAAGGTTTTGAAGGAATTATTTTGCCTAAGGAAAATGCTCTGGAAGCTGCTGTTGTTGAAGGATTAAAGGTTTATGGCGTGGAAAGTTTAATGGAAGTTGTAGATTTTTTGGAAGGAAGATTAGAAATTAAACCCCAAGTTGTTGATTTTAAAAGCCAGTTTTATAAAAAATTAGATAATATTATGCTTGATTTTTCTGATGTTAAAGGTCAGGAAAATGTTAAACGCGCTGTTGAAGTTGCTGCTGCCGGAGGTCATAACATTCTTATGGTTGGCGCTCCGGGTTCGGGTAAAACAATGCTTGCACGTCGTGTGCCGTCTGTTTTACCTCCTTTTAGTCTCGAAGAAGCATTGGAAACCACAAAAATTCATTCAGTTGTTGGTAATGTTGATTCAGATATGGCTTTGATGACCGAAAGACCTTTTCGTTCTCCTCATCATACTATTTCTGATGTTGCGCTTGTAGGTGGAGGAACTTACCCTCAACCAGGCGAAATTTCGCTTGCACATAACGGAGTTCTGTTTTTGGACGAATTACCCGAATTTAAACGAACTGTTTTGGAGGTTATGAGACAACCTCTCGAAGACAGAGTTATAAACATTTCACGTGCTAAGTTTGCGGTTCAGTATCCTGCTAGTTTTATGCTTGTAGCATCAATGAATCCTTGTCCTTGTGGTTATTATAATCATCCCGAAAAAGAATGTGTTTGTTCGGTAGGTTCTATTAAAAATTATTTGAATAAGATTTCCGGTCCATTATTAGACAGAATTGATATTCAGGTTGAAGTTGTGCCGGTTCCGTTTAAAGATATGTCAAAAGTTAGACCTTCGGAGAGTAGTGCCGAAGTGCGTAAAAGAGTCACAAAAGCTCGTGAAATCCAACAAGAAAGATTTAAGGAATACAAAGGAGTTCATTCTAATTCCCAGATGACTTCTAAAATGATGCAAAAATTTTGTGCTGTTAGCGAAGATGGAACTAATTTGCTGAAAGTAGCAATAGAAAGAATGGGCCTTTCTGCAAGAGCTTATGATCGAATTTTAAAAGTTTCCCGCACAATAGCAGATTTGGAAGGTTCAGAAAATATTCAAACCCAGCATCTTGCAGAAGCAATTCAATATCGAAGTTTAGACAGAGATTCCTGGGGACTTAAGTAGTTTGCCGGTAGCTTGTGATAAACATTTTATCATTATTTTTATACTTGAAAGAGTTACTGTATTATTTTGATTTAATAGATTCTATGTATTCTTCAAATCTAAACTTCAGAAATTCTTTCTTTTGATTTTACCAAAAAAAAATTATTTTTATGAAAAATATTTAACTGGTTATTTGTCAGTTATTAAAAATAATTTACCATGGTTAAAAAGAAAACTCTCCTTATATTAACATTTTTTGGTGTACTTATTAGTGTTTTTATTGCCGGTTTTATTGCAATGATTTTTGCTCTCGATCATTTTGAGAATACTTATATAGAGCTTCAGTTGGAAACAAGTAAACGACAAGCTGAAAACATGGCTCATTATCTTGAATATGAGATCGAATCAGGTGTTCCGCAAGATGTTGTTTTAGAACGCTTGCAAAATTCGATTATGGGAACAGATGTTGAAAAGGGTTTTCTGTGTATGTTTGATAAAACAGACGTACATTTAGTTTGTCATCCTAATCAACAAATGATAGGTATGCAATTACCTAATACATTTAGGTTCAAAGAAGTTGAAGCTGCAAATGATGTTTTGACAACTGATTACATAATGGACACAAAAGGCGGCGGCGGAATTTTTAAAACCGATAAGGGAGCTGATATTGCTTATCTTCAGCCTGTTGAAGGAACAAATTGGGTTTTGGCGCTTCATCAAAATATTGCTCTTGTTCAAGCTGCTGTTGCAAAGGAGAGGAGTATGTATTTGTTTGGCTCTATTTTAGCCGGACTAATTATTGCTATTTTAGCAACATTTGCTTCCCGATTTATTAGTAGAAAATACGAAGTTCAAATTGAAAAACAGAATCTTCAGCTAAAGCAGAAAAATGCTGAAATAAATCAACAAAACGAAGAAATCCAATCTCAAAAGGAAGAAATTCAATCTCAATACGAAGTTGTAATAGAACAAAAAGAGCAAATTACATCAAGTATAAAATATGCAAGTCGTATCCAAGGTGCGCTTTTACCAATGTTAAAATCAATAGAGAATTATTTTCCTGAAAGTTTTGTGCTTTTTTTACCAAGAGATATTGTTTCAGGCGATTTTTACTGGTTTGCAGAAAAAGAAAACTTAGCAATAATTGTCTCAGCCGATTGTACCGGTCATGGTGTTCCGGGTGCTTTTATGAGCATGTTGGGAATTGCTTTTTTTAATGAAATTGTGGCTAAAAAACTTGATTTTGCAGATAAAAAAGATATTAGTTCAGGTCAAATTTTAGATGAATTGAGACAAAAAGTTATTACTTCTTTGAAGCAAGAATCAGAAGACTTAAACTCAAAAGATGGAATGGATTTAGCAATTTGTATTATCGATAAGGATTTTAAAGAAATTCAGTTTTCCGGCGCAAATAATGGATTATTGCATGTTGCCAAAGACCAAATGGATGAATATAAAGGCGACCGTATGCCAATTGGTACTTATTTCGGCAATGTTAAAGAGTTTTCAACAACAACAATTAAATATAACCAAGGTGATATGTTCTATATGAGTTCTGATGGATTTATCGACCAATTTGGAGAAGAGAAAAACAGTAAATATTTGAAACGTAATTTTTATAATTTTATTAGTTCTATTAAAGACAAGAATTTTTCAGAACATAAAATTTTATTAAAAGAAGAATTTGAAAACTGGAAAGGAAATTCTGTTCAACTCGACGATGTTTTAGTTGTTGGATTCAAAATGTAAAAAAACATATAGATGAAAGAACGATTATTAAAATCTTTGAGTCATTTGAATGAAATTCTGGCTAATTGTCAGACACTCGAAGAAGCATTCCGAATTTTTTGTATGCGCTCGGCAAAATTGTTTGATAGTCCTAAAAGTGTTTTTACTCGTATAAATCAGTATAATCCCGGGGTATTATGTGAAAATGGAAAACAAAGGAAAGCTTTTTTTACAATTCCATTTACTGTTGATAACGATAAGTATTTTTATGAAGTTTTTTTTGATGAAAGCGCTCTGTCCGCTGTTACTGAAACTGATTTTGAAACGTTTAACAATCTTGCTAAAATAATATCAAAGCACATGGGCGTTGTCGATGAAGAAGTATTGAAGAAGTTTGATTCCTGTATTCATCATCAACAAAAATTTTCTCCCGACGAACATAAATCAAATCAAGGGTTTGACGAATTTTTGTTTAGAAATTTCTATCAGCGAGATGTTTTGTACGATTTAATGCCTTTTAAAGTTCGGGAAATACTTCTTATTTCTTCTCTTTACGATGCTTTTACAATTGAAAGTGAAGGTAATTTTTCACAAAAAATTCTTGGTGAATTTTTTAAATTAAATCTTACGTCATTTCCAAGAATAACTGCGGTATCGTTTTATTACGACGCTTTTAAGCAATTGTGTGCGAAACATTTTGACCTGATAATTGTAATGGTCGGAAATGACAAAAAAACTCCAATAAAGGCACTTGAAGCACTAAAAACAGATTTTTCACATATTCCGGTTTATTTGCTTTTGAATAATAATGCTGATGTGTCGGAATTTATTGATTTTAAGTTGAATAAAATAGTTGATAATTTATTTATCTGGAATGGAGATTCAAGAATTTTCTTTTCAATGATAAAGTTATTGGAAGATAATGTAAATCTTGAGAATGACACAAAAATTGGACATACAAGATTGATTTTAATTGTTGAAGATACTCCACGATTTTATTCCAGATATTTGCCTGAATTATACCTGATTATTTTTGAACAGACCAGAAGTGTGATGGAAAACATCAACGAGACAGATGAATTGTATAAGGTTTTAAGTTTGAGAGTTAGGCCAAAAATTCTTTTGGTTTCAACTTATGAAGATGCCCTGGAAATATTTGAAAATTATAAGGATAATTTTTTAAGTCTAATAACAGATGTCGAATTTTATAGGAATGGAGTAAAGGATAAAAATGCAGGAATTGACCTTGCAAAACATATTAAAGAAGCTTTACCCGATATCGACTTCCCAATAGTTGTCCAATCCAGAGATTTGAGCAATAAAGAAAAGGCAAATAATATTGATTGTTCTTTTATCTACAAAGATTCTGATATATTAGCTCATGATATTAAAAGAGTTGTAAAATATCACATGGGTTTTGGTGATTTTATTTACAGAGATGCAAACGGAATTGAAATAGGCTATATTGCTAGAAATCTAGATGATTTTGAATATTTTTTAGATAAGATACCCGATGAAAGTTTAATGTATCATGCATTAAGAAATCATTTTTCTTTATGGCTTATGGTACGTGGAGAAATTAGTTTTGCCGAAATTTTAGCTAGATTACGTTCCGAAGATTTCAAAGATATTTCGCATATAAGAGGGTTTCTTATGAAAACTATAAAAAGACTTCGTTATGAAAAAACCAAAGGTAAATTAGTTGAATTTAAAGAAACAGAGTTAGATAATCAGAGTTCAGTTGTAACTTTATCGTCGGGAGCACTTGGAGGAAAAGGCAGGGGATTGGTTTTTATAAATAAATTGGTTTATGGCTTTGGACTTGATCAAAAATTTGCTGATATAAATATCAAAACTCCTTCTACTTTTATTATTGGAACAGATACTTTTGATGAATTTATTGAAACGAACAATCTTAGAGATGTTATTTTTAATAAAGATATTTCTAACCTTGATTTGAGAAAAATATTTTTAAATGCATGGCTTAGTGAAGAAGTGGTCGATAAACTAAGAATTATTGTTAGAGTTATTCGTAAACCCTTAGCAGTGCGTTCTTCCGGGCTTTTTGAAGATTCTCTTATGCAGCCTTTTGCAGGTGTTTTTGAAACATATATTATTCCTAATAGTAACAAAGAATACGAAAAACGATTACAACAACTAATTGATGCAATAAAACTTGTTTATGCGTCTGTTTTTTCTCCGATTTCCCGTTCTTATATCGAGGCTATAGATTATAAAATAGAAGAGGAAAAGATGGCTGTTGTTATTCAAGAAGTAGTTGGTAATGAATTTGATAAATATTATTATCCCCATATTAGCGGAACAGCAGAATCTTATAATTATTATCCGTTTTTATACATAAAACCCGAAGATGGAATTGCCTCGCTTGCTTTGGGACTAGGTGCTTATGTTGTTGGTGGCGACAAGGCTTTTCATTTTTCTCCAAAATATCCCAAATTATCAAATTATTCACTTAAAGCATTGGTCAATAATTCACAAGTTTTCTTTTATGCTGTTGACCTAAGAAAAACAGAGTTGAATTTATTAGAAGGTGAAAATGCCGGATTAATAAAATTGGATCTGTGGGATTCTGAAAAACATGGGACATTGAAGCATTTAGCTTCGGTTTATGATTCTAACAATAACCTTTTAATTGCCGGAATAGACAAAGATGGACCTCGTGTACTGGATTTTGCTAATATATTGAAATTTAATTATATACCGCTTGCTGAAACAGTTGAAAAATTATTAGAAATTGTTGAAGAAGCTATGGGTTCTCCGGTGGAAATTGAATTTGCCGTAGATTTGAAAAAAGATGAAAATTCCAGGGTTTCTTTTTATCTATTACAAATTAAACCTCTTATTGGAAATGTTCAGGCGTATGAAATTGAGGAGGAAAATATTGATAAAGAAAAATTATTGTTCTACACAAATAATGGAATGGGCAATGGTGTGGTGGATTATATTGATGACGTAATTTATGTTATGCCTGAAAAGTTTAATAAGTCAAAAACCAAAGAAATGGCTTTGGAATTTGAGAGGTTAAATAAACAAATGAAAGAGCAAGGTCGAAAATATATTTTGATTGCCCCCGGAAGGCTAGGAACAAGAGACAATTGGATTGGAGTTCCTGTTGTTTGGTCGCAAATTTCTCAGGCTAAAATAATTATTGAAACAAGTTTACCTCATTATCCTCTTGATGCATCTGCCGGATCTCATTTTTTTCATAATGTAGTTTCTATGAATGTTGGATATTTCTCGGTTCAATATGATAATCCGGATCATTTTATTCGTTGGGAAGTCCTTGATAATCAAAATATTTTGTGCGAATCTGAATTTATTCGTCATGTCCGTTTCCAAAATACATTAAAGGTTAAAATGGACGGAAAAAAACGAATTGCAATTATCGAAATTTAAGCATAATAATGTAAAAAAACCGATAGGAAAATATATTCTATCGGTTTTGTTTTATATTGAGGTTAATCGTGTACTTAATTTAATAGACAAGAGTAATTACACCAAAATAGCGTCTATTTCTGCTCTTTTGGCATTAAACTTTGCTTCTAAATATTCTGCCTTAATTTGGTTGAATGTTTCTTCAACAGAAATTATTTCAGTTGCACGATATCCGTTGCTTCCGGCAAACGCAAATCCGTTTTCAAAATCGCCTATAGAAGCATTGTATAAAGCCTCTGCTATGCAATAAGGAACTTCTTTGTAGTTGCAGGTTTTTAGACATTTAAACGGACAGCTAACAGGTTTTTTGTTGCCTTTTGCTACGCCTCTTAAAAAATCATTGTCGATAGCTCTTCCCGGTAAACCAACTGGGCTATCAATAATTACAACGTCTTCTGGTTTTGTGGCGTTTATGTATTGCATTTTGAAATTAATGTCGGCATCGCATTCGTGAGTAGTTACGAATCTTGTACCCATTTTAACTCCATTTGCACCACTTAAAAAAGCTTTTTGTATGTCTTTCCCTGTATAAATACCACCTCCGGCTATAATAGGAATTTCAAATCCGTATTTGTCCTGAAAAGGTAGTAATATTTCGCGAGTTTCTTTTATAATCTGGTAAATTGACTTTGGCCCGTCTAAAAGTTCTTGTTTTTTAAAACCCAGATGACCACCAGCTTTTGCTCCTTCAATAACAACGGCATCAGGTAGTCTGTGGAATTTTTCGTCCCAAACTTTGAAAGTAAGTTGTGCTGCTCTTGCTGATGAAATTTTAGGAACTAATTTAGTTTTAGAATTTATGAATTCTTCTGTTGTTACGGTTTCAGGCTTTTTAATGAATAAACCTGCTCCTACAAAAACTATGTCTAATTTTTCTTCTAATGCTAATTTGAAAAAATTATCAAAATCTGAAACAGCAAGCATGATGTTCGCTCCAATTACACCGTTTGGTGATAATTGTCTGGCTTTTCTGATTTCATGCCTAAAGCCTTCTCTGTCGTTAGCTCTGGTGTATTTGCCTGTTCCATAATGTAAGCCAATTCCTACTGAGGAAATTACCCCTATTCCTCCTTGATTTGCAACGGCAGATGCTAATCCGGATAAGGAAACAGCCACTCCCATTCCTCCTTGAACAATTGGTACTTCAACTTTCAAATTTCCTATTTGTAATGCTTTCATTTTTTTTTAAATTTTTATAAATTTTAATATGTCAAAAATACGGTTTTTAAAAAATATAATTGTTAATAAGGTATGAAAAAAAATAGTTTTGTTTTAATTCGTGTTTTTAGGGACGAATTGTAAGTTGTTATGATTTAATTTTCAGATTAATAAGTGTTATTCGTTTTTTGTGGTGTAGGGACGAAATTTTAAAAATAGACGTCAAATAACCTCTTTTAATTTCGAAACATAAGGTCTTGAAACAGGTACCTGAAAGTCTATGTTTGATAAGCTTAGTCTTAGTCCTTGCGAGTTTCCTTGTGCTTTTTGAATTTGGTGTGTGTTTACTAAAAATGTTCTGTGGCATTTGAAAATAAAATTGTAATTTTTTAATAAATCTTCTGCTTCTTGCATTTTCATACGTACAATATGTTTGTTCGTTTTATTTTTATCTTTCCAGAAAATTTCAATATAATTTCCTGCTGATTTTATCAGAGTTATTGTGTTGACTATCAAAGATATGCTGTCGTTTTTGTATTCTGATTCAAAAAGAACAGTGTTGTTTTCAGAGTTCATTTTTGATAAAATTTTTTTATTCAAATCAACCGCATCGCTTAAGTTCATTTTTAGTAATCTGTTTTGATTAAAAAAAACAAGAATAGTAATTGGCACAACTCCAAAAATAACAATTCTGACAAATGCTAACCCTGTAAAATCACCAATATTAGCATACTTAAAATAAAAAAAATACCCGGTTGCTAGTTCGGAAATAAGTATTGTATTCCAGATGATTTCTTTTAGAATGTTCCATTTATCTGTCGTGAAAATTTTGGTAAAATATGAAGGCAATACCAAAAGATTAAAGCTTAAAATAGCAAAAGTAATGATTGCGGTCATTCCGCTAATGGTTAATTTTTCGGAAAACCCCAATTCGTTAAGATTAAATGGTTGCAGAAAAAACAAAAAAAGACCGAAAATTACACTAATGAAAAAAATAATTTTAGCATTGTGAATCAAGTCTGTGTTAAAAGGGTATGGTCTTTTTAAGAATTTTATCATTATTTTGGGTTGTGTATAATATTAAACAAAACCATATTTGTCAACAATAATCTGCATTGACAAATATGGTTGTTTAGTTTTGTTATATTTTGTGCAATTATAACAATAAAGTGCAAATTTATCAAAATTACTCGCTATAAAATCTAATCATTCTATCCAATGCCCGTTGACATACTTTGCAAAAAGGGTATGCCAATGCTCTCATCATACAATTTTGCTGAGGTCTGTAAACTCCTTTTTCAACATAACCGCCTCCTTCAAAAACACCAATGGCTTGCATGTTTTTTTCAGTTGCAGGCGTAGGAATTGGTGTTGATTTATCTACCATGTCAGCCCATTTAGCATTAAAATTAACAAGAGTTGTGATATTTGGGTCAGCCGGTTCTAGGCTTGTTGGATAATATTCTTCAACTGCAACATCAGAAGTCCAATATTCATCAGCTAATCCGCCAAATCCATGTCCAAATTCATGAATCAAAACTAAATGAGATGCTGAATTATCAGAAACACAGAGGTTGTAGAAATTGTAAATTCCTCCGCCACCATATTTTGGGGTGTTTACAAGAATATAAATTTGGTCGTAAGGAGCTAATGCTGCAATATCTCTTACTGATTCAAAATCCTGAGTTGTTAAGTATCTTTCAGTACCAAAAGTATAAAAATTTGAATTTACGATTGTGTTTTTCCAAATATTTTTTCCTGGAACGTCTGTTCCTTCTTCTTCTGAGAAAGATTCAACTATATGAATGTTAAAATTATTTTTTTGTGATTTGAAAGGTTCGTAAGAAAACAAAGAATCTGTGAGGCGTTTAACATCATTTTTAAATTTATCTATTTGATTTTTTGTGTATCCTTCTGCAATAAAAACAATATCTACTTTATTTGCGGGATCTCCATTATCAAGTATTTTATCAGTTTTAAAATCGTATTTCAGCCCTTTTTCTATAAAAATATCATTTGGTTTTATTTCTTTTCTGAAAATTTCTCTGAAATTGTTCAAATTATCTTTTTCTTCAATTGTAATCCATACAGAACTTTTAGGAAAAGGAACAACAACTCCTTCGTAAAAACTTCTGCTCATTTCTTTTGCTTCTGACGTTGCTTTCCATTCTTGAAAAAGAGTTGCGTAACCTCTTGAATAAATAAGTTTATTGGAAGCTTTGTCAAAAACTAATACTCTATATTCGCCATAATTAAAAGTGTCGATAAGATTTTTATGAGATCCACCCCAGTATGGCTCTTGCTTGAGCTTTTCAAAATAAATATAGCCTGTATCACTATTCCCGGCATGAATAAAATCCATTCTTAGGGATTTGTTAATAAAATATTGGTCAAAATCTACATTTTGAGCAAAACTTGAGAGAGTAGCCAATAAGAAAAAAAAGACGACAAAATGTTTCATTATAAATGTTTTAAATTATTAAAGATTTTAAATGTAAATTAACGATAAATCTGTTCGTCAAAATTACAAATATACTTCGATTATTTTTTGTAAATTTAATAAATTTTATAGAAATGAATTATCATAGTAGCAATTTTTCAGAGATAGTTATTTTTTTAGAAAAACAAATAATTATTCAAAATTGGCATAAAAAGACAAGCTTTATGACTGATAACCAGTTTCTTAAAGAAATGTCCCATTTAAAAAAAGCTGTTGTTAATCATAATCCGTGTTCTTTGTTGGTCAATATGTCTGAGTTCCGTTTTATCGTTTCTCCAGAATTACAATTATGGGTTAATAAGAACGTAAATAAATCAATTGTTGAAAATAAAATAAAAAAAGTTGCCTTTGTGAGAAGTCAAGATGATATAGCCGCAATTTCTGTAAATCAGACTATTACCGAAGATGAAGGTCTTGGAATGAATTCTAAAATATTTAATTCTGCTGATGATGCGGAGAAGTGGCTTTCAAAATAAAAAAAGCAGATTCAATCTGCTTTTTTCTATGTTGTAACTAGTACATTAACAACATTATTTTTAACTTCGATAAACCCATCTTTGATATTGAAAAATCTTTCTTCGCCCGAATTTGTAATTATTTTAATCTTTCCGGATTCTAATGAAGAAACAATCGGAACGTGATTATTAAGCACTTCAAAGCTTCCTTTTGACCCGGGGACTTGTATTAAATATATTTCGCCCGAAAACAATGTTTGGTTTGTTGATATTAGTTCTAATTGCATATTGGTCCGTAAATTTTAATGTTTTAAAGTTAACAAAGTTGTTTTTCTTGCGAACATTTAACTTTATAAACTCAATAACTTTTTACTAGCTTGCTTCTTTCATCATTTTATCTCCTTTGGCAATTGCTTCATCAATAGTACCAACCATGTAAAATGCGTCTTCGGGATAATTGTCAAGTTCTCCGTCCATAATCATATTAAATCCTTTAATTGTATCTTCGATAGAAACCAAAACGCCTTTCATTCCTGTAAAGGCTTCTGCTACGTGGAATGGTTGTGATAAGAATTTTTGAACGCGACGAGCTCTTGATACAACAAGTTTATCGTCTTCCGAAAGTTCTTCCATTCCTAAAATTGCGATAATATCCTGCAATTCTTTGTAACGTTGTAATATTTGTTTTACGTCTTGAGCGCATTTGTAATGTTCCTCCCCAACAATTTCCGGTGATAAAATTCTTGATGTTGAATCCAGTGGGTCAACAGCAGGATAAATTCCAAGTTCAGAAATTTTACGACTAAGTACAGTTGTTGCATCTAAGTGGGCAAATGTAGTTGCCGGAGCAGGGTCAGTTAAGTCATCGGCAGGCACATAAATTGCTTGTACCGAAGTAATTGAGCCATTTTTTGTTGATGTGATACGTTCTTGTAATTCTCCCATTTCTGATGAAAGGGTAGGTTGATATCCAACTGCAGAAGGCATACGACCAAGAAGTGCAGAAACTTCGGAACCTGCTTGTGTGAAACGGAATATATTGTCAATAAATAATAGAATGTCATTTCCTTCTCCTTTGTCTCCATCGCGGAAATATTCGGCAACAGCAAGGGCTGATAAAGCAACACGAGCACGTGCACCGGGAGGTTCATTCATTTGTCCGAAAACCATTGTAAGTTGAGAATCAGTTAAATGGTTTATATCGACTTTTGATAAATCCCAACTTCCCTCTTCCATTGATTTCATGAATTCATCGCCGTATTTTACAAGTCCTGATTCCAGCATTTCTCTTAGTAAATCATTTCCTTCTCTGGTTCTTTCTCCTACGCCTGCAAAAACAGAAAATCCATTGTAAGCTTTTGCAATATTATTGATAAGTTCTTGAATAAGTACAGTTTTGCCAACACCGGCACCACCAAATAAACCAATTTTACCGCCTTTTGCATAAGGCTCAATTAGGTCGATAACTTTTATTCCTGTAAAAAGAATTTCTGAATCGGTTGATAAGTCTTCGTATTTCGGGGCGTCAGTATGAATAGGGTATTCTCGGTTTCTGTCTATTTCTCCTATTCCGTCAATAGCTTCGCCAATAACGTTCATTAATCGACCTCGTATATGTTGTCCAACCGGCATAGAAATAGGCTTTCCTGTTGAAACAACTTCCATTCCTCTTTGTAATCCATCGGTTGAATCCATAGCAACAGAACGAATTGCGTTTTCTCCGATATGTTGTTGTACTTCAACTATAAGTTTTTCGCCATTTTCACGGGTAATTTCTAACGCATCATATATTTGTGGAAGTGCAGCAACGTTTTCAAAACTAACGTCAACGACTGGACCAATAATTTGAACAATTTTTCCGGTAGTTTTAGCCATTTTATTTTATTTGGATGTTTAATTTCGCAAAAGTAATGTTTTTTGTCAAAAAACAAGAAAAAAAATAATCAGTTTTAAGTTCTGAATTTAAGATTTTACTTCTTCTCCAAGAGCCCTCTTTTCTTTGTTTCTAGATGCCTTTTTTGAATGATTGAATGATTGAATAACTGAAAAATTGAATGCCTGAATGATTGAATGAATGCTGACTGAATAACTATTTCTCCCTCTTTACAATATGTTCTGCAAATTTATACAATATCTCTTTTTTACTGGTGCTTGCCCTCTTTATATTGTCTATGTTTTTTATTGCTTTTTGATAATAATTATGAATTTGATTTTGTGCAATTTCAGGAATTTGTAATTCGTAGAAAATTTCTTTTACATTATCAATTTTTGATTTTTCATCAAAAGTTTTATCTATAAAAAGTTTTTCAAGTCGGGTTTTAGATTCACCTTCTGCCAAATTTAAAGCACTGATAAGTAAAAATGTCTTTTTATTGGTTACAATATCGTTTCCTATTTTTTTGCCGAAAGTTTCAAAATCTCCAAAAGTATCAAAATAATCGTCCTGAATTTGGAACGCAAGTCCTATATTAATCCCAAAATTGTATATCTCCTGAATATCTTTTTTATCAGCATTAGCAATAATAGCCCCAAGAGCAAGAGAAGCTGCTAAAAGAACAGCCGTTTTAAGTTTTATCATTTGCATATATTTTTCTAAAGGGACATTTAGATTTGTTTCAAAATCCATGTCAAGTTGCTGACCTTCGCAGACTTGCAAAGCAGTTTTGTTAATGAGTTCCATTACCGGTTTTACTTTTTCTGTCGGAAGTTCAAGTAACTTCTGATAAACAAGAATCATCATAGCATCGCCGGAAAGAATAGCCTGATTAGCGTCCCATTTTGCATGAACAGTTTGTCTATTGCGACGAACAGGAGAATTGTCCATTACATCATCATGCAATAACGTAAAATTGTGAAACATTTCTACTGCAAAAGCCGGAATAATAGCCTGTTGTAAGTTACCATCAAAAACATCAGCTGCCATTATCACAGAAACAGGCCGTATTTTTTTCCCGCCTTCGAGTGCATAAATAATTGGTTCATATAATTCTTTTATTTCAGCTTTGTAGCCAGAAAAAATGTCTTTTAGATTGTCAATTACGAGCTTTTGGTAGTGTTTAAGTTGTTGCATAAAATAGTTATAAAGTTGAAAGAGAAAAGTTGAACATAGAATTTAGTTGAAATGTAGCATCAGTATTGTTTTTTTGCGAGCAAAAATAGTTAAATATGCTATGTTATCAAAACCAAAAAAAGCAGAAAATGTAAGATTTGAAAAAACATAAAAAGAGGAGTAATTTCAGAATTTCAACGGGAATTATTATGACAAAACCCATGTCAAAACCTAGATATTGGTTAGTTTACTGCTATTTTTGCATATTACGAAGAGGAATAATACTACGGATGCTCCTCAAAATATACAATCTTACACAGCTTGAATACTAAAAATAATCTTTGGGAAAAATAAATTAAAGTTTTAACCCAATAATTGCGATGTCATCTCTTTGACTAGCATCTCCTTGCCATTTGTTAAGAATTTGTTCTAAAATATATTTTTGATCTTTCAGTGGATAATCCTTGACCTCTTCAATAATGCTTATTAGCCTTTGTGTGCCAATTTTTTTGCGGTCTAAATTACATTGATCGATATAACCATCAGTGCTAAGATAAATAACATCTCCTTCATTTAATGTTAATGATTTATTTTCAAATCCACCATCAGATTTAGAATTTAAAACTCCTCCAATCCTTTTTCTTGAACCTTTCAGTCGGTTAATTTTATTATCATTTTTTGTATGATATATTAATTCTCTTTTGGAGCCTTCATAAACTATTTCTTTTTCTTTTTTGTCAGTTTTTTTAATTCTGATTATTCCCAAATCCATACCATCGCGATTTTCGGATTCAAGTTGACTTAAGGAACTAATAATTTCATCGTTCAATTTTGTTAAAATTTCTGCTACATCGTATATTTTTCGCTCAATCACAATACCATCAAGCAATCTTGTTCCAATCATTGACATAAATGCTCCCGGAACACCATGACCTGTACAATCAGCTACAGATACAAAATGATAATTTTCTGTTTGATGATACCAATAAAAGTCGCCTGAAACTATATCTTTGGGTTTGAATAAAATAAAATGTTCTGTAAATTGGTTGAAAACGCTTGTTGGAGGTAAAATTGCTTTTTGAATAGTTAGAGCGTATCTAATACTGGACTTAATGTTTTCATTTTGGATATTTATTTTTTCGCTTTTTTCAATAATTTCTTGTTCTGCATTTTTTATATCAGTAATATCGGCATCTATTGCAATTATTTTTGTTATATTATTTTCGTCGTCCAATATTGGTGTCCATGTAGTTCTCAGCCATATTTGTTTATCTTCTGCACCAGTTACTTTATCGTTTGATACTACTGTTTTTTTCTCTCTAATACATTCCTCCAATGTCTTTTTTGTAATATCGTTGAATTTACCGTCGAAAATATTATTTCCTCTTGCTTTTTTGAAGCTTTCCAGATTATTCCAACCGTATAGTCTTGTAAAGCCTTTGTTTATCCATTCAAATTCACCAGAAGGGCTTAAAATTGTAACTGAATTATCTGTCTCGCTGGCAACAATTGAGAGTTTTTCTAGTTCTATGTTGCTTTCTTCTAATGCTTTTGCTTGTTGGATTATTTCTTCTTTTTGAGCTTCAACTTCTTCGGTTCTTTGTTTTACTTTTTGTTCAAGAATTACTTTTTCTCTTTTTAGTTTTGCTTCTCTGTTTTTTATATAAAAATAAATAACTGAAATAATGAAAATAAAAACTAATGTGTAGAACCACCATGTTTGCCAGAAAGGAGGCTTTACATCAATACTTATTTGTAATGAATTTTCATCATCGCTCCAAATTCCATCATTGTTTGAACCTTGAACTTTAAGAGTGTATTTTCCCGGAGGTAAATTTGTAAACGTTGCGTATCTTTTTGTTTCAAAATCAATCCATTCGTCATTAAAACCTTCCATTTTATATCTATACAAATTTTTAGATGGATCGGTAAAATCAAGTGATGCAAATTCAAAAGAAACAACATAATCTTTGTACGATAATTTAATTTCGTCTAAATTTTCAGGTGTAAGAGTACAGAATGAATTCCGGTTGGAGAAGTATGATTGATTAAATTTCTTAAACTCAGTAAGAACTATCTTCGGAATGTTTCTATTTAGTTTAATTTTATCAGGTTGAATAATTGATACTCCTGAAATATTTCCAAAATAGATATCTCCGTTGCTTGTTTGTATTGCTGAGTTTCTATTGAAACCTGTTTCATTTAATCCATCGGAGATGCCATAATATGTAAAATGTTGATCTGTAATGCTATATTTGCTAATACCCATCGCTGTACTTATCCACAGGTTATTGGCATTGTCTTTCATTATTGCAGATATATTATTAGTTTTGAACGTGTTGTCGAAAAATTTCTCGAAATCACCTGTTGCAGGGTCAAATAAGAAAAATCCGGATCCATCTGAACCCAACCATAATTTACCGTCTTCTGCTTCTGTTATTGTATTTATCGCATTTGCTTCAGCATCTTCAGTTTGAGTTGCATTATTCCAATATTGAGTAAAATTATTACTCTCCGGATTAAAAAGATTTAAACCATTTGATGTTGCAAACCAGATATTCCCTTTTGTATCTTGATAAATATCTGTAATATATCTATTTGATATTGAAAGAGGATCTTCTTCGTTTGATTGAAATGTTTCGAAATTTGGTTCTTCTAATTCATTAAAAGTTAATCGGTTCAATCCTCCACTCGTTCCAATCCAAATAGCTCCGTCATTATCGATTAACAATGTATTTATTTGATCGCTTACTAATGTATTATCTGATTCAAAATCTCTTTTAAAATGAGTAAAAATATATTCATTGTTAATAAACTCAATTTTGTTTACACCTCCATTATATGTTCCGGCCCAAAGAGTTTTATTATTCTGGTCATAAGCAAGCGCTCTTACCCTGCTGTTACTTATCGCATTATTAGAGTTTTTATCTTCAACGAAAGTTAAATATGTATTATTGGTTTTATCGTATTTACACAACCCAACTGTTGTTCCAAACCATATAATATTGTCATTTTCAGATGTTATACACATTACACTACCATCGGGTAATGAATTTTTGTTGTTTTTTTCGCTAATGAGATTTGTGAATTTCTTAGGTTTAAGATCCAGCAAATTTATTCCACCTCCTCTTGTTCCTACCCATAAGTTACCAGTTTTGTCTTCAATTATTGTTTCTATCTTATTGTTAGATAAGCTGTTGGGGTCGTTTTCGGAATTCTGAAAATTGATAAAACTGTTGTCATTTTCATTATATAAAAATACGCCTTTGGTATATGTGCCAATCCAAATTCTTCCGTAAGAATCTTCGAAAACGCATTGTATTCTTGCCGAACTGATTGGAGAATCTTCAAAGAAATCAAACGTTTCTGTTTCCGGATTGTATCTGTTTATTCCATTTTGTTTGGTTCCTACCCAAGTTTTTCCTTTGCTATCAGAAAATACACATTGTAAAACATTATCATTTAATCCTTTATTTGAATTACCCTCTTCGAATTGGTAGTTTGTGAAAATACCTTCTTCGTGATTAAATTTGCTTAAACCAGTGGATGTTGCTACCCAAATATTTCCAAAGATGTCGTAACTCATAGCCTTGATGCTATTGTTAATTAAGCTGTTAGGATCGTTTTCATTGTTCGTGTATCGTATAAATTTATCATTTTTATCATCATACATACACAGACCATTTTCTCCGGTTCCAATCCACACATTTCCGTTTTTATCTTCAATAATTCCTCTGACAAGATTGCTTGAAATAGAAGTTTCATCATCAGGATTATTAATAAACCTTACGGCTCTGTTTTCTTCCGGATAATAAAGACTAATACCACCTCGATAAGTTCCAATCCAAATTCTTCCTTTGCTATCTTGCAATAGTTTACCAAAATTTGAAGAAATTAAAGAACATGAATCTTCTGACGAATAGTAATATTGAGAGAATTCATAGCCATCATATTTATTTAAACCATTCTGCGTACCAATCCATATAAATCCGGTATTGTCCTGAATGATAGTATAAACATTGTTATGAGATAATCCATCTTCAATTGTCAGATGCCTGAAATTTTGATTTAATGTTTGCGCTTCGGCTGAAACGAAGAGTAAAATAAAAATTAAGGTAAGTATGTTTTTTAATGTCCACCTCATAGTTTGGGTTGAATTATTGATGTCTCTAAATTATAAAAAAAAAGAATAAATAATAAATATATTAAAA
>JAFGUD010000380.1 GCA_016938685.1 Bacteroidales bacterium
ACTGCCTCTAATTTAAATATTTATATCCAAACTGCAAATTTTTTTTAGTGTAATGTAAAACTTTTTTAACTTCGTAAAGTAGAAATATTAAATATTCTAAATTAAAAATTTAAAGATAATGAAAAAATTCAGCTTACTATTATTAGTTCTACTTGTTGCATTTATTGCAAAATCACAGGATAATTTTACAGTGTTGTTAGAACAGAAAAGTGATGATAGAGAATTAGTTAAAAAACTCGAAACCTTCAAAGAAAATGGAATTGAATTAGATTTAGATGTTGATGGAATAAAATATCAACAAATAATAGATACCGCAAAAACTTACCTAGAAACACCACATTGTATGGGTGGAATTTCTCATAATTGTATAGATTGTTCCGGTTTATTATATGTGTCTTTCAAAAGTGTTGGAGTAGATGTTCCGCATAGTTCCGAAGATATTGCAAGATATGGAGATATTATTCTTGATGTTGATGATCTTTTACCCGGCGATTTAGTCTTTTTTGTTAAAACTTACAATACATCAAAGGTTATTACACACGCCGGAATTTATCTTGGCGACTATGAATTTATTCACACTTCTGCCAGCAGAGGAGTCACTATTTCAAATTTGAAAAGCAACTATTACGCAGAACATTATATCTTTGGAACAAGGGTTTTTATTCATAAAAAAGAACCTATTTTAGATTCGGAATAAATTGACTTTTGCCATTTTACAAAAAAGCTGTACTTTTGACTGCCTAAAAAAAATAAGATGAATAAAGAATTCAAACGTTATACAGTAACAGCAGCATTACCCTATTCCAACGGACCTGTTCACATTGGACACCTTGCCGGAGTATATGTTCCTGCTGATATTTATGTCAGATATTTGCGACTGAAAAAGAGAGATGTTTTGTACATTTGTGGTTCCGATGAACACGGAGTTCCTATTACTTTAAGAGCAAAAAAAGAAGGAAAAACACCACAACAAGTTGTTGATTTTTACCACGAAATGAACAAAAAAGCTTTTGCCGATTTTGGGATTTCGTTCGACATTTATTCCCGAACTTCAAATAAAATTCATCATGAAACAGCTTCGGATTTTTTCAAAAAATTATATGATAAAAATGATTTTTTAGAACTGGAAACCGAACAATTATACGACGAAGAAGCAAATCAATTTCTTGCAGACAGATACGTTACGGGAACTTGCCCTCATTGCGGCTATGAACGTGCTTATGGCGACCAATGCGAAAAATGCGGAACTTCGCTTAGCGCGACAGAATTAATAAATCCTGTTTCATCTTTTTCAGGCTCTGTTCCTGTCGTAAAAGCAACAAAACATTGGTATTTACCATTAGATAAATATTCAGATTTTATAGAAGATTGGATTGTAAAAGGACATCAGGACGATTGGCGTCAAAATGTTGTACAACAAGTACATTCATGGATAAAAATGGGTTTGCGTCCGCGTGCAGTAACCCGCGATTTGGATTGGGGTGTGCCAGTTCCCGTTGAAAACGCAGAAGGAAAAGTCCTCTACGTTTGGTTTGATGCGCCAATTGGTTATATTTCAGCAACAAAAGAGCTAACCGACGACTGGGAAAAATATTGGAAAGACGATGAAACTAAACTTGTTCATTTTATAGGAAAAGATAACATTGTTTTTCATGCAATTATTTTCCCGATAATGCTAAAAGCAGAAGGTTCGTATATTTTACCCGATAATGTTCCTGCAAATTCTTTTTTGAATCTTGAAGATGATAAAATTTCCACATCCAGAAATTGGGCTGTTTGGTTACACGAATATCTTGAAGATTTTGAGGGGAAACAAGACGTTTTAAGATATGTTTTAACTGTAAATGCCCCCGAATCAAAAGACAACAATTTTACATGGAAAGATTTTCAAACAAGAAATAATAAAGAACTTGTTGCCGATTTTGGTAATTTTGTAAATAGAGCTTTAGTACTTACAAACAAATATTTTGAAGGAGTTGTTCAAGTTCCCGGAAATTATACAGATTACGATAAAGAAGTTTTAGCTGAAATCACAAAAATTAGAGATAAAGTAGCAGATAGCCTGGAACAATACAGAATTCGCGAAGCACAATATTTTGCGATGGATTTGGCTCGTTTGGGCAACAAATATTTTGCTGAAACCGAACCTTGGACAATTGCAAAAACAGATTTGGAAAGGGTAAAAACTATTCTTTATATTGCTTGTCAAATTGTTGCAAATTTGGCTGTTTTAATGGAACCTTTTTTGCCATTTTCCGCCAAAAAATTAAGAAATTCTTTAAGTATTACAGAAGAATTAACCTGGGATATGATTGGTCGTTCAGATATCTTAAAATCAGGCACTAAACTTCAAAAAACTGATTTGTTGTTTGAACAAATAACCGATGAAATGATTGAAAAACAAATAGAAAGATTAGAAAAAATAAAAAAAGAAAACGAACTTGCGGAAGCTAAATTAACTCCCTTAAAAACCGTTGCAACTTTTGATGATTTTACTAAGTTAGACATCAGAATAGGAACAGTTTTGAAGGCAGAAAAAGTAGCTAAAACAAAGAAACTTTTGAAACTAACTGTTGATACCGGAATAGATAAAAGAACTATTGTTGCCGGGATAGCAGAACATTATACTCCTGAACAAATAACAGGGAAAAAAGTAACATTACTGGCAAATCTTGAACCTAGAAAAATAAAAGGTATCTTGTCTGAAGGAATGTTATTAATGGCAGAAAATTCTGTTGGGGAATTATCAATTTTAACCCCAAATAAGGATTTTGAAAATGGAAGTACAGTAGGATAATATTTAATTTTTTAATTATGTCACAAAAAAAATATTTTAAAGAAAAAATTTTTATTGTTACCGGAGCGTCAAGCGGAATAGGAAAAGCAACTTCTATAGAAGCCGCAAGACAAGGAGCAAATGTTGTTATAGCAGCAAGAAATATTGAAAAATTGAAAGATGTTGCTAAGGTTATTGAAAGTTTGGGCGTAGAATGTCTGGCTGTTCAAACAGATGTTTCAAAAAGAGAAGACGCCGAAAATCTAATCAATAAAACAATTGAAAAATTCGGCAAAATTGATGTCCTCATTAACAACGCAGGTATTTCGATGCGAGCGATGTTTGATGAAATAGAAATAGATGTTTTTAAAAAAGTAATAGATATCAATTTTATGGGTACTGTTTATTGTACCCGATACGCAATTAAACATATTTTGGAGCAAAAAGGAAGTGTTGTCGGCGTTTTGTCAGTATCGGGATTTACTCCACTTGGAGCAAGAACAGCTTATGTAGCATCTAAATACGCTATGTCAGGGTTTTTAGAATCGTTGAGAATTGAAAACATTAAAAGAGGTTTACATGTTTTAATTTCGTACCCTGGTTTTACCGAGTCTGAAATTCGCAAACACGCTCTTATGGCTGATGGCTCAGAACAAGGAAATACTCCCAGACACGAAGAAAAAATGATGACATCAGAAGAAGTAGCAGTATCGATGATGAAAGCTATTAGAAAACGAAAAAGAGTGCAAATATTAACACTAATGGGTCGTTCAGCATGGATACTTAATAAAATTTCTCCTTGGTGGGTTCACAAAGCAATGTACAGAGGAATTTCAAAAGAACCTGATTCTCCTTTGCCTAAATGGAAATAAAACAAATATAGTGCATTGTGAATAGTACATAGTGAAAAGTGGATTGTTTATAGTTAAAATTTAAGCTTAAAAAATTAAATATTCTCTGATTTAATTATTGACAAATTTACACATTGAACGATTTACACATTGATTTACATGTTGAATAGATTTATACTTAAAAAAAATGAAAATTGAAAATAAAACAATTTGGATAACTGGAGCGTCTTCCGGAATAGGAAAGGCTTTGGCTATTGAAATGTCAAAATATAATACTAGTTTAATTCTTTCGTCTATTACAGATAATGAACTAATTGAAGTTACAAAAACATGTAAAAAAAACGGAGCAAAATGTTTCCCAATTGCTTTTGATTTAGAATCACCAGAATCAATAAATAATGCGATAGAAAAGGTGTTTGAAGTTCATTCTAAAATTGATATTTTGGTAAATAATGGAGGTATTAGCCAAAGAGCTTTTGCTGTAGATACTGATTTTAGTGTTGATAGAAAAATAATGGAAATTAATTATTTTGCTGCTGTAAATTTAACTAAGGCTGTTTTACCAAAAATGGTTGCCCAAAAATCAGGACATTTAGTTGCCGTAAGTAGTATTTCAGGTAAATTTGGCTTTCCGTTACGTTCAGCATATGCTGCTTCAAAATTTGCAATTGTTGGTTTTTTTGAAACACTTTATTTTGAATTAAAACAGCATAATATAAATGTAAGTATGATTTTTCCGGGAAGAGTAAATACTAATATTTCTAAAAATGCTTTATTAAAAGACGGATCAACACACGGAAAAATGGACGATGGACAGGCAGGTGGTATTTCTGCCGAGAAATGTGCTAAACAAATGATTATGGCTATTCAAAAGAATAGAAAAGAAACTTTAATTGGAGGAAAAGAACTTTTTATGGTTCATATAAGAAGATTTTTTCCTTCTATATTTAATAAAATTGTTAATAAAATAAAACCAACCTAATGAGCATAATTATTACAGGAATACAACAAATGGGCATCGGAGTAAAAGATGTTCACGAAGCATGGAAGTGGTATCGACATCATTTTGGATTTGATATAGCAATCTTTGAAGAAGCAGCGGCGGCAGAATTAATGTTACCCTATACCGGAGGAAAACCTCAGACCAGACATGCAGTTTTAACATACAACATTAAAGGTGGAGGCGGAATGGAAATTTGGCAATACACCAGCAAAGATCCTCAACCACCGGCTTTTGACGTTAAACTAGGAGATTTAGGTATTTTTATTACAAAAATTAAAATGCCTGACGCCAAAAAAGCTTTTGATTTTTTGAAAACCAAAGGTGCAAATCTAATTACTGAAATAGTAACAGACCCAGAAGGGAAAGAACATTTTTATGTAAAAGACCCATATAATAATATTTTCGAATTAGTTATTTTTGACGATTGGTACAACAAAGAAGATTATCCGACAGGAGGAATTGGCGGTGCAGTTATTGGTGTTACAGACATTGATAAATCTATAAAATTCTATTCTGAAATACTTGGCTATGACTTGGTTGTGTACGACAAAGAAGGCAAATTTGATGATTTTTCAGGCATTTCAGGAGGCGATGAAGAATTTAGAAGAGTTTTATTACGTCACAGCGAACCTAGAAAAGGTCATTTTAGCGCAGTTTTCAAATCTACCGAAATAGAACTTGTTCAAGTAAAAGGTCGCGAACAACGAAAAATTTATGAAAATCGCTTTTGGGGAGAATTAGGATTTATCCATTTATGTTATGATGTTACAGGAATGAATGAACTTGGCGAAAAATGCGAAAAACTTGGTCATCCGTTTACTGTTGACAGCGCAAATTCTTTTGACATGGGCGAAGCAGCCGGACGTTTTTCTTATATTGAAGATCCCGACGGAACTTTAATAGAATTTGTTGAAACACACAAAATGCCTGTGATGAAAAAATTAGGTATTTATATAAATCTTCGTAGAAGAAATCCCGAAAAACCTTTACCTAGATTCATTACAAATGCTTTAAAATTCATGAGAGTAAAAGATAAATAAATTATTAAACGTCTGCAAAAGCAGACGTTTTTTTATTTCCTGTTTTTCAAATAGTCATTCAAAATAATTTCTACTTCTTTATCAACTAAAAGAGCTTTTATGCCAAGTTTTTTTGCCGCTTCTATATTTTCTGCGTTGTCATCAACAAAAACTGTTTCTTCTGGTAGCAAATTATTTTCGTTTAAAACTAATTCGAAAATTTCAGGCTCAGGTTTTCTCATTCCAACTAAATTTGAAAGATAAACTTTCTCGAAAACTTTCGACTCCCAAAAATCTTGTTCCATAAAATATTTATTGTGAATCTCATTTGTGTTGCTTAAAACAAAAATCCTATATTCTTTTCTCACTTGCAAAAGCATATTTATTCTGTTTGTAGGCATTGTTCCAATCATGGCATTCCAGCATTCATCAAAAGCTTCTGAGGAAATTACAATATTAAATATTTCACAAACTTTTTTTCGGAATTTTGCGGCAGATAATTCTCCCCGTTCAAATTTATGAGCAATATTTATAAAATCCGGATTCATTTTTTCAGCATACAAAGGTGAAATTTTAGTTCCGAAGCATTTTGTTGTTTTAGAAGCATCTAAATCTATAAGAACAGCACCAAGATCAAAAATTATGTTTTTGATTTTATTTTGATTCGACATTTTTTTTATTTTTTCGTTAAAAAATTTTGGCTAAAATAAAAAAAATGTATCTTTGCACCACAAAAAATTGGACAAAACGTCCATTCAGGTCCCATAGCTCAGCTGGTTCTGAGCATCCTGAAGCAAGTTCAGGAGGGTCTAAGTTCAAGAAATATTTGATGTAATTATACATTCAGGTCCCATAGCTCAGCTGGTTCTGAGCATCCCGAAGCAAGTTC
>JAFGUD010000381.1 GCA_016938685.1 Bacteroidales bacterium
AGTTATCAACTCTATCGGACAGATTGTTTTGGAAACTGTTCTAAATAGCTCTCAAAATAAAATAAATGTTGAAAGCTTGAATAAAGGGGTCTATATTATCGAAATTAGTAATGATGAATTAAAATCTATTCGCAAAATTGTAATAAAATAAATTGCCATTTTTTTAAAAAAGAAGCTGTCTATTATTTAGACAGCTTTTTTTGTGTTTTCTGCTTAATAATTCTAACTTTGTTGTAACATCATTAGTGTACGTATATGCAATCAATTTTATTACTCGGTGCAGTTCAATCTGTTTTTTTGTCTCTTTTACTGATAACAAAAAAATCTAAAAATATTACCGACTTTATTCTAATAACTCTATTATTAGTTGTCGCAACCCCATTGTTTATTTATTATTTTAAATACGAACAAATTTCAGCACTTATATCATCATCACAAACAATGCCTAGTTTTATGTATTTTATAAATGTGCCTATAATTATGACGTTTACTCCTTCTATTTATCTGTACATTAAAGCAAGTTTAAAACACAATCCCAATTTTATTGCAAAAAACATTATCCATTTTGCTCCAATTTTTGTTTTCGTGATACTTACATTGCTTTTTGTTGACTTCAAAGCTCTGCCAAGTAAAAATTTTAATTTTTTTTCAAATAAAAACAATCTAATTTTTCTGTTTTTTACACCATTAACAATAATACTTGCTATTTTTTATATTTATCAATGCTTTATATTACTTAGACAGTATTCAAAAAAAATTAAACAAAATTATTCTTTCATTGAAGACATTGATTTGAACTGGCTGAAAATTTTACTGATAATAGTAGCCTCAACCTGGATTTTATTATTTCCAATATCAATAATAATAGGCAGAATGGGAGATGTTTTGTCCGTTTACAAAATTGTTTTGCTAAGCATTACACTAATCGTTTTTATTGTTGCTTTTTTTGGGTTTAAGCAGACAGATGTTTTTATCAACATAAAAAACATCAATACAAATGAAGAATCAAACCAAAAACAAAATTCATCAATCGAATATAATTTTAATGGAGATGTAAAAATACTAACAGATTTTATGCAAATTGAAAAGCCGTACTTAGAAAGTAGACTAACAATTGCAGAATTAGCAAATAAAATTAATTGGCAATCTCATTATCTTTCAAAATTATTAAATGAAAGTATGAACAAAAATTTCTATGAGTTCGTAAATAAATATCGGGTTGATGAATTCAAAAATCAACTCGAAAAAAACAATAATTACACCATTATTGCCATTGCTTATGAATGTGGTTTTAATTCAAAAAGCTCTTTTAACAGAATTTTTAAAGAATTTACTGGTCAAACACCAAGTCAATATAAAAATTCTTTAGAAAACTCACCTTTAATAACAAGCTAACGAACAGCTTATTATAAGGTCTTACTTTTATTGGGACAAATTTTCACCTGAAAAAATGGTTTCAATTTCTAATTTGAGACCTTTATGCTTTTCTTCAAACGTATATTTGAAAAACTTTTTATAAAACCATTAAAACCCTTTTATTATGAAAAAAGTAATTTTCATTCTTGTAGGAATTGTATTCTTTGGATTATCTGTTGTTAATTTTTCTTCATGCAAACCAGAAGAAGAAATACCTGAAGATACAACAAAAACAGTACTAAACGAGCAAACAGTTGAAGACGCAAATTACACAACTGATGTCTTTATCGATGTTGTGGCAGATGTTTTAGTTAGTGCAGACGAAAACGACACAAAAGAAAAGTCGTATTCAACCACATGTGCTACAATCACTTATGAGCCTACAGTAGGTTATCCTAAAACATTAACAATAGATTATGGAACAACAGGTTGTGATATTAACGGGCATCTTTTAACTGGAACAATAACAGCTACAATAAGTGACAGAATTAGAAAAGAAGATACAGAAATTGCAATTTCTTTTACAGACTTTAAAGTAGATACATTAGAAGTGAACGGAACAATGTCTTTGATTATTAATAGCGTAGATGTTATTACAGATAATAAAATTGATTTTACAACAACACTCACAGGATGTTCTCTTTCTATGCCAAGTGGAGATATTTCAATAGCCGGAACAATGGATATTACATGGAATCTGAACACCTTATCTGATTACAACGACGATACTTTTGATATCACATCAGGAAATTTGACAGGAACAAATAGAAGAGGGAAAAGCTTCACAGCTACAGTTTTAAGTACTTTGACATACACTGTAGAATGTAGCACAATTGTAAGCGGCGAATTACAAATGCAAACATCTGATGTTAATTATCCGGCAACTATTGATTTCGGTAATGGAACTTGTGACAAAATAGCAACTGTTAGCACTACAATTGAAATTCAGGTTGGAAACCAAACATTTACTCAAAACTACTCGTACGAGATTACTCTGCCCTAATCTTTTCTATTATAAAACCGAAGGCCAGATCGCCTTCGGTTTAAAATCCCCAAATTCATTTTTTAACTCAAAGATTAACGTTTTCATTTAGAGATTTGACAAAAAACTTGTTTTTAGTTCATGCTACTCTTATGCGAAAAATTTAATGCTTAATTAAAACCACAAAATCAAATGCCATGAAAAAAATAATAATAATAAGTTTTTTCACCTTTGGGTTAATAATACAACTTATCGGACAAAATAATTATAGTCAAACAATTCGGGGAATTGTAGTTGACCAACAATCACAAAGTCCAATTCCGGGTGCAATTATAAAAACAATTGACACAAACCCGTTTTATATAGCCGTTTCAGAATCCAACGGAGAATTTAACATGGGAAATGTACCAATTGGAATGCACAATATAGAAGTACAAATGATTGGTTATGAACAAGTTTATTACACAAATGTAAAAATTACATCAGGGAAAGAATTAGTTCTGAAAATTGAAATGATAGAAAAAGTAACTGATATTGACAAAGTTGTAGTAACTGCCTACAAAAAGAACAAAGCACTAAATGACATGGCAAATGTAAGTGCTAGGTCATTTTCTGTTGAAGAAGCTAATCAATATGCAGGAACATGGATGGACCCTGCCAGAATGGCGGCAAATTACGCCGGAGTTATGGCTATGGGAGACCAACGTAACGACATAATAATCAGAGGAAATTCTCCACTTGGAGTTCTTTGGAAATTAGAAGGAATTGATATTCCAAACCCAAATCATTTTGGTTCACTTGGAACAACAGGTGGTCCGGTTAGTATATTAAATAATAATACTTTGTCAAATTCTGATTTTTTCACAGGAGCTTTTCCTGCGGAATATGGAAATGCAACAGCAGGAGTTTTTGACTTAAATATGCGTAACGGTAATAATGCGACGTACGAATACACGGCACAAGTTAGTATGAACGGTCTGGAACTTGGAATGGAAGGACCTTTTTCTGCAAACTCAAAGGCATCGTATTTGGTTGATTACCGTTACTCAACTTTACAAGTTTTTGATTTAATGGGCGTTAACTTCGATGTTTCAGGTGTTCCTCAATATCAGGATTTTACATTTAAAATAAATATACCACAAACAAAGGCGGGAAATATTTCCATTTTCGGAGTAGGAGGAATAAGTAAAATTCAAGCACTTAGCGAAGACAGAGATTCTGATGATTGGTCGTTTGGCAGAAATGATTTAGATTTTATTTTCGGCTCAAATATGGGAGTTGTTGGAATATCTAATCAATATTTTTTCAGCAATACATCAAGAATAAAAACTGTTGTAGCAATATCTGGTTCTCAAAACACAACAAGAGTAGATTCTTCTTTTGCGAATAAACCATCTGAATTATACTATGGCGACAATTCTTATGAAATAAAATACTCTGTAAATTCACAGTACACAAAAAAGTTTAATGCAAAAAACACAGTTAATATCGGGGGAAGTATTGATTTTTACAATGTTAGCTACGAAGACAGTGTTAAAAGAACTGACAACGGAGAATTTGCAAAATTATCTGAGGCAAACGACCAAACAATGTCTCTTTTACAAACTTATATTCAAGGGCAACACAAATTTTCGCAGAATTTCACTATATATGGAGGATTTCATTATCAATATTTTACTTTAAATAATACTTACAGCATAGAACCAAGAGCAAGTGCAAAATACAGTTTTGGAGGAAATCAATCAGTAAGTGCAGGATTTGGTGTACATAGTCAATTGCAGCCACGATTGATGTATTATACAAAAACATCTTATCCTGACGGAACTTCTGCATATACTAATCATGATTTGGATTTTTCAAAAAGTAATCAATTTGTTGTTTCTTATGACTATCTAATAAACAAAGACTTGCGACTAAAAGTTGAAACTTACTATCAACATTTGTATAATATTCCTGTAGAAATAAAACCATCAACTTATTCATCTATAAATTATGGAACAAAGTTTTTCCTTGACAGAGTTGACAGCCTTGAAAACACAGGAACCGGCACAAATTACGGATTAGAAGTAACATTTGAGAAATTTCTGGCTAATAATTATTATTTTCTTGTGACTGCTTCGGCTTTTAACTCAACGTATGTTGCTAGTGATGGAATAGAAAGAAACACAGCATATAACGGCAATTACGTTTTAAATTTTTTAGCAGGGTATTGTTATGACATTAACACTAACAATAGCATTTCGCTTAATTTTAAAACTGTTGCAGCAGGAAATAAAAGATATATTCCAATAGATTTAGAGGCATCAGAACTTGCAGGAGCAGAAATTCCTGATTATTCGCAAGCTTATAAACCTCAATATGACCCATATTTTAGATTAGACGGACGAATTTCTTACAATGTAAACTTTAAAAAAGTAGATGCTGAAATAGCTTTTGATGTTCAAAATATTACGAATAACAAAAATATAATGATGCAATCTTATGATCCTTATTCAAATCAATTACGCACTGATTATCAGCTTGGATTATTTTACGTGTTTTTGATTAGAGTACAATTTTAAAAGAATGATAATTTGTGGTTTTATTGAGAAAGCACGCCGAAATAATTCGGTGTGCTTTTGACTATAATTTTTCCACAACATTCATGGAAAGACCTGTAATCTCTGCTATCTTTTTAATATCTATTCCCAATTTTTTCATTTCAGAAGCAGATTCAATAAGTTTTTTGTCTTTTGATTGAAGTTCCTGATCTTTTGTTTGAAGTTCCTGATCTTTTGTTTGAATTTCTAGATCTAATTTTTCAACAACCTTTTCAAGACTTTCTAATCGCTCAAATTCTTTTTCAACCTCCTCTTCTAATTGCAACTCCAAAATAATGTCTTCATCTTGGGCTGCTCTGTTTAAATGATTGATTACAAAACCAAAATCAGATAAATTTTCTGAGTAATCATTATCTATATCAAGAATAAAATCATCACTAGTTTTTTTTGCCTGATCAAAAAGAGACAGTAGTTTTTCAAGTTTTGTTTTTCTTTGTTTAGGCAATCTTTCAACTTGCAATATATAACTAGGATGTGTTAAAAGTTTAACAAATTCGTTTTTATATTCAATTGGTTCTTTTGTTGTTGCGTCAATTACACAATTATTAACAATAACTGCCGGGGTATCATATTCTGGCAAATTATATCCAAGAAAATAAATAGTTATTATTGGCAAAGCTTTTGCCCCATCTTCAACTTTTTCGGTTTTCATGTAATTGCTTGCCAAATATTTGCGAAATCTAATTATCGGATCTGGATATTTTGACTTTTGAACTTCAATCAATACCACCTGATCTCCTTCTTCTTCTGTTCTAATAACAGCTTTAAAATCATATCGTAAAATTGGAAAATTTCTTTTCTTATCTGTAATGATTACTTCTTGTGGTCTTAATTCTAAACTAACAACCTCTTTTTCAATGATAACTGAAATGATTTTTTGCGCAATCTTTTCATTTTCCATTAATATTTTAAATGCTCTATCGTATAGCGGATTCACAATTCTCATAATAAGAAATATTTTCTCAGTGCAAATTTACAATTTTTGATACTCAAAATCAAGTACTACAAAATTTTTTAATACTTTTTCTAACTTTTAAAGCTCTGTAAAGACCTATTGTCAGAAGAAAAGGAGCAATAACAACTAGAAAAAAACCAATGTAATCAATTTCATTAAAAAAATGAATATTCAACACCCCTATTCCACTACCAAAAAAGACCACAGATGTTCTAAAATACGCCAAAAATGTTCGTTCATTTGCTAATTTTGTTCTTTCAATTGCTAATTTATCTCTAATTATTAGCTCGTTTTCTGTTTTATCCATATCAATAATTTCTATAAGCACAACAACTATACAATCAAAAACTGTATAGTTGTTGTTAGATGTCTCAATATTAAGTTATAAACTTGTCCAAATAATAACAGCAACCCCAACTAAAAACGACAAAAATGAAAAAACTGAAAATTTTCTGTCAATTTTTTTAACTTTTTCAATATCTTCGTCTTCTTCGCTACTAACCATATTTGCAGTTATAATTGCCTGTATCATATTTACTATAATGATAATATAGCTTATCACATATATTTTATCAATCAAAACTAAATATCCAACATCCGGAAGAGAATCACTATAGCCTTGTTGAAGAAAAACAGCTGTTAATAGCCCTCCTATTGGCATATAAATTCTAGCGTCAATATAACCCGGAAAAATAAATGTTGCGCCCAAACTAGTAATTAAAACAACTAATAGAGGTAGCATTATTTTCCATATAAAATAACTTAATGGTCTTGTTAAATATAGTTCAAAAGAAATATCGCTATATGAATCAACTGATTCAAATCTTGTATCACCAAAATTTGTTTGATATTCTTTATCAGAAGACGCTAAGTCGTATTTTTTAATTTTCCAACCCGGAAGGTGTAAATCCTCGTCAATACCTGATTCTTCTGTAATTGGAAGTAATACCAAATCTTCTTTTGAATACACTGAATTTTCAATATTTATAACTAACTTTTGTTTGTCCATAGGATAAGAATAGAGCGAAAACTTTTGAAAGAATCTGCCTTCAACTCTTAAAATATTATATTTTGTGCCATCTTCTAAAAACTGTGTCGTATCATACAAATACTCTTTTGTAAAACCCCATTTTTCGATGTAATTTGTAAATTCTAAGTTTTCAAAAGGGTCAATTTCGCCTGTCCATTTAGCCCAGATATAAAAATCTGCATAAAATGAATTTGTTGAAAAATCCATATCATAAACGTTCATTAAATAAAAACCAAAGTTTGCTTTTTCTGCGTTTGAGGGTATTGCATCAGGTTCATTGTCTGCAAAAACATTGGAGGGAATTGCAAAAAAAACAAAAATTAAGCAAAAGCTTAATATCCCTTTCAGAATTGATTTCGTCTGCATAGTTTTAATTTTTATATTTGGGTATAAAATTAATTAAAAATAAGTAAAAAAAGAATTTTTGGTAAATTGTTTTTTTGCAGGCTTTCAAAAATTAAAACATATATTTAAAAATTGCTGTAATAATAGGAATATCAGCAATAATCAAACATCCTAACACAATATAAGCTATTATTGCAGGATATTTTGATTTTTGATTAAATCCTAAATCCAATGCTGTTCCAAATGAACGTTTGAAGCCAATATGCCTCTTTATTATTTCTCTAAATGTTCTTTTTTTCTTTGATTTTGAGGGATTTAACAATTTAACCGAATAAATTTCATCAAGCAAAAGATGACTAAAATATCCCATTGCAACCGCCAACGCAATGCTGAATTTCTCCATCAATGGTAAATCTGTACTCCATGCAACTAGCAATGACAAAAAAAACACAATTAGGAAGGCAGGAACAGAGTGAAAAATCCCCCTATGAGAAGTATATTTATTAAAAAGCTTTATTAAAATTAATCTAACGAAAAAAAACGAAGCAATTGGCAGAAAAATTTTCAAATAAATTCCACCGCCATTATCATGCAAATAGTATATTGTTAGAGCAGCAGAAATATATGCATAAAATTCAAATATTATTTTAACCGGATGCCCTGAATCACTGTCCATATCTGGCAAAAACGAGCCAATAACTGTAGCAAAATAAATAATTATTGCCATGTAAATATTATGCACCCAATCGGCTAAATATGTTGAAATTGCTATTGCAAATCCTGTTAATGAACCAAAAGTTAAGTGTGTTCGAAAATCTGCCATTGTAAAGTAATTTTCACAAAATTAAAAATTATTAACTAATTTCAAATTCTCCTTCGAAACAAATTGTATATCACTGATTTGCAACATTCGCGTAATTTCTTTTTTTAGTTTTGTTACAAAATTTATAACAACTATATTTTCTTTTGGTGCATTTGCACAGGAATCAAAACCCGCAAACCAGTTAACCAGCAGCAAGTTATTGAGTTAATTAGTAATCAGTAATCAGTTAACCAGTAACCAGTTAAGCTGTAATAGGGTTATTAAGTATTATAATTGTTAATTGTGCATTGTTAATTATTTTTCTACTCTTATGATATTTACAGGACAAAGATTCTCTGCTTCTTTATTTTCATCGTATTCAAAATCATGGATCTGAACATAATAAACCCCTTTTTTATCAACGCCTCCAATAAGTGTACTTTTACCATCTTTTTCGTCCATTTGCCATCTATTTGGTGCTACTTCGACACAATAAAAACATCCAATACATTTATTTCTATGATGTGTAATTCTTACCATTTAAAAAATCAGATTTGTTGCAAAAATAGAAATTATCTGCTTTTTGTAAGCAATTTCATTTTTTTTTTAAATATTAAGAGTTAATTGAGTTCCTAAAAAATACTTTGTAAACCATAATTTTTATACATTTGCAAACATAAAAACTGACATTTATTTTCTAACTTAGTTATTATCAGACACTAATATTTAGAAAATTTTTGTTTTACTGATAATTTTCAAATTATAAACAAAATGAAAGACCAAGGAAAGAAAATTTTGATACAAGTGCTTGTTATTGTGTTTTTTGCAGTGTTAAGTTATGCTTATTTTTACCCAACATTAGAAGGAAAAGTAATGCCACAAATGGACTTTGAACACTCCAAAGCAATTGCACACGAAGCAGACACTTACCAAGAACAACTTGATCGTGATATAACATGGACTAATTCGCTTTTTGGCGGAATGCCAACTTATCAGGTAGGTGGATTTTCTAAAAAAAATGTATTTGCACCTATTCTTAGAGCTATAAACCACACTATCTTACCTTATGCTACTGTATCAACATTTTTTATCTATTTATTAGGTTTTTACATTTTGTTACTTGTTTTTAAGGTTGATAAATGGCTTAGTGTTGTAGGAGCAATAGCTTTTGCTCTTTCGTCTTACAATATTATTATCATTGCTGCCGGGCATGTTACCAAAACTTATGCTATTGGTTTTATGCCTATTATCTTTGCTGGATTTATTCTACTCTACGACAAAAAATACTGGCTCGGTATTCTGACAGCACTACTTGGGCTTGGGCAACAAATAGCAACTTCACACATTCAGATAGTATATTACACTGGTTTAGCAATCGGATTATTCATTGTTTTTAAATTCTTCTGGCTATTAAAAGAAAAAAAACTAAAACAATTTTATGTTGCTTCTGCAATTTCTGTTGCTATTTTGGGACTTGTTCTGTTACCTAATTTACCAACAATGTGGCAGGCTTATGAAATTTCAAAATACAGTATTCGTGGTCAAAGCGAACTTAATTCAAGCAAAGAACAAGGAAAAGGACTTGACAAAGACTATGCGCTAGCTTGGAGTTACGGAATAGATGAAAGTTTCACTTTTTTAATTCCTAACGCAAAAGGAGGAGGAACAGGATATATTTCGGAAAACAAAAAAGCTCTTGAAAACGTAGATCCACAATATAAAGACGCAATAGCACAACAAAATCATTACTGGGGAGACCAACCTTTTACATCGGGACCTGTTTATCTTGGAGCCATTGTGTTTTTCTTGTTTATACTTGGAATGTTCATTGTTAAAAATAAAATAAAATGGTGGATTTTTGCTGCCACTATTCTTGCGTTGATGCTTTCTTGGGGTAAAAATTTTGGACTTTTAACAAATCCGTTCTTCGATTTATTCCCGTTTTACAATAAATTCAGGACAGTTTCAATGATTTTGGTAATACCAAGTGTAACAGTTCCGTTACTTTCATTTTTAGCAGTAAAAGAAATTTTAGAAGATCGAGATTTTTTGAAAAAGAATATTAAAAAACTATGGTATTCATTAGGAATAATAGCATTATTACTAATTATTCCGTTTACATTCAGTTTTGTATCAGCAAACGAAGTTGCACAATTTGACGAATACATAAAACAAGCTCCTCAACAAACTGCTCAAATAAACGCATTTATAGAAGAATTAGAAAGTGCCCGTAGAGCAATTTTCAGAGCAGATGCTTTCAGAAGTCTATTGTTCGTTATACTTGGAGCAGGATTATTATTAGCTTTTACAAATATCAAAGGACTAAAAAAATACACTTTTGTTGGCATTTTAGGATTTTTAGTTCTTGTTGATATGTGGAGCGTAGACCGAAGATATTTATCAGCTGATGATTTTGTATCAAAAAGCAAATCAAGGACTTCGTTTGTGGCAACTCCAGCAGATGAAATCATAATGAAAGATACCGATCCTTATTTCAGGGTATTAAATTTAACTACAAGCACATTTAACGATGCTTTTACTTCGTATTTCCATAAATCAATTGGTGGTTATCATGGAGCAAAATTAAGAAGATATCAAGATGTTATTGATAATTACTTGGGCATGTATATTCAGGCTATAGTCAGCAATCTACAAGATCAAAACGGAAACGTTGACAAAGTGCTTCAACAAACTACTGTTTTGAATATGTTGAACACAAAATACATAATTTATAATCCAAATCAATTCCCTCTTGTTAATACAAACGCTTATGGATATGCCTGGTTTGTTGATAATTATAAATTTGTTGAAACTGCTCAGCAAGAATTAGATGCTATTGGAACAGAAAATTTAGAAAGAACTGCTGTAATTAACAAAACCAAATTTGATGTTTCAAAACTTCCGGAATTGAGTTATTCCAGCGATTCGTCAAAATATGTAGCTTTAACAAATTATGAGCCGGACAGACCTGAATATGAAGTATATTCACCAAAAACAAGTTTTGTTGTTTTCTCAGATATTTATTATCCCTTAGGTTGGACTGCTTACATTGATGATGAACCAACTACCATTTATCAAACCGACTATATTTTAAGAGGTTTACTAATACCGGAAGGCAAACATACTGTTCGATTTGAATTTAAGCCTGCTTCTGTTTTTGTAGCAAATAAAATAGCTGTTGCCGGTGGATTTTTAGTAGTTTTGGTAATTCTTGGAGCACTGTTTATGATATACAAAGAAAAGAAAACAAATAAAGATTAATAATTAATGGTTAATGATTGATGAGTAAAAACGGCTGAAAGACTGAATAATCACAAATAATAAAACATTAAATATATGAAATTTGGCGTTGTTATTTTTCCGGGTTCCAATTGTGATGATGATATGGTTTATGCATTGCAAGATACAATGGAACAAGAAGTTGTGAAATTATGGCATAAAGATACTGATTTACAAAATGTTGATGGAGTTTTGCTTCCGGGAGGATTTTCTTACGGAGATTATCTCCGTTCGGGTGCTTTGGCCAGATATTCGCCTATTATGCAAAGTGTTAAAGAATTTGCTAAAAAAGGAGGATTTGTTTTTGGAGTTTGCAACGGATTTCAAATATTATGTGAAGCAGGACTATTGCCCGGAGCTCTATTAACCAACAACAGCCAAAAATTCATTTGCAAAAATGTTTACATTAAAGCCGACAATCATAACACGCTTATTACAAGCGGATTAGACTGCGACTCAGCACTTCAAATTCCTATTGCTCATGCAGAAGGCAGATATTACGCTGACGGAAAAACAATTTCCGATATGCGCAAAAATGGTCAAATTCTATTCAGATATTGTAATGAATATGGCGAACTGTCAGAAGAATTTAACCCAAATGGTTCCATTGAAAATATTGCAGGTGTATGTAACGAAGAAAAAAATGTTTACGGAATGATGCCTCACCCAGAACGAGCCGCAGACGATGAACTTGGAAATACTGATGGACTTCTGATTTTTAAAACAATGCTTAATAGTCTAAAAAAAGAAAAAAGATAACCTATTGATTATAAGTAGTAAAAAAAGAAATAAACTAAAACAGCCGAACAAATTTGTTCGACTGTTTTTTCAATTAACTTAGTGTTATCCGCAATTATTGCAACCGCTTCCTCCATCAAGTCCTTTATCAATCATTTTTTGTTGGGTTTCACCACAATAAATTTTTCTTTTGCGCATTTCTTTATTTTTAGAAATACGAGTTTGTGGAAATGATTTTTTTTTGGAAAAAAAAGTTTGAACTCCCAACCCTAAAAAAACCAATCCTAGTATTGCTATTGTTACTAAAAGTAGTTTTAAAAACATATCAGTAATTTATAAAATTAATAACTATTTAAAAGCTGAAAAATCGAAAATTCAACAACTTTTGATGTGCAAAGTTATGATATTTTTCAGAAACAAAACCCTAAAACAAAAGTTTAGAACTTTTTTAGTAAATTTGCAACTCAAAAAAATTTCCTTAAATTCTTTATTATGTCAAAAAAAATCTTCTTTGTAGGCTTATTTATATTGTTTTCCTTTTTCGGAAATGCTCAAAATAAAGTTTGGCTAATAGACGGAACGGTTCTAAAAACAAACAAATGTAAGCTCGGAGAAGATGGTTACATTGAATGCTACACAGAAAAGGGAAAATTAAGATACACAGACACTGCCGATGTTTTTGCAATAATAGTGAGAGAAACCGACACAACTTTTTTCTATGAAAACAATGAATATCCTCTGGAAAAAGCAAAATATTTTATGCAAGGCCAAATTGACGGTAAAAATTACAATAACTATTATATTTATACTGGAGGCTTAATTCTTGGAGCTGCCACTCCTACTCTACTTGCTTACACTCCGGTATATGTTTTTCTGGCGCCTGTTTTTTCGGCAGGTTACATTGCCTCTTTTTCGGGAGTAAACGAAAATTCAAAATTCTGTGACATCCCTGAAGAATATAAAGACAACGAAGATTACATAAAAGGATACAAATTCAGCGCAACCAGAAAAAAAGTCAGGAATACTGCCATTTTCTCAACAGTTGGACTAGCAATTGGTTACGGACTATTATTTATTATTCAACCATAAAATATTTATCAGGTTTAAACTAATCTACTAAGAAGAAAAAACCATTAACTAAAATATAATTTCGTCCATTAATTTTTATTCTTTCTCCATTATGAAGCAAACTTAAATCAAAATAATCTTCTTCGATTGTATGAACAGAGCCACCTGTTTTATAAGCTAAATTAAGATATTGTTCGTTTATCCAACCATCAACGCCACATAAAATAATACGCACAGGAAAATCAACATCTTTTAATAATTCAAAATCTCTTATCAAACTTAAATTGTCGGCAACTAAAATAAGTTCGTTAAAATCGTCACTATTATTTATTGCGTAAATCAATGCTTCTAAATCATTTTCAGGTCCATCTCCTCCATTCCCGGCATTTCTGGCAATTCTAAGATTTTTCTCAAATTTCGTTATTGTACAATCAAAACAAGAATAAATGCCGCCCGTTTTTCCTATTTTCTTGTTTTTAAGAGCCTTACCATCTCCATCATTAAACAGAACAAAATTAGTAGAATCTTTTTCTAAATAATTTAGCATATACCAATACTGTAATTGTTTGTTATACGGATACATACTTGCAGTAACATCAAGAACAAAGAGCTTTCTTTTCCATTGCTTGTTTCTATCCAATACTGCGAAAATTACAGTATCTGAACCCCATTTAGAATTATTGCTGGTAATTATTTTTCTAGCTTCCTTCAATTCGTCAAGTCTAGCCTCTTTTTCTTCTTCAATTCTAATTTTCTCAAGCTCATTTAACCTTTCAATTTCTTTCTTTATTCTTTCTTGTTCTTCTTTTTCTGCCTCTTGTTTTTCTGCTAATTCCTTTTCCAAACGAACTCGATCTGCCTCTGCTTTTTCTTGTTCTTCTTTAAAAATTCTTTCTCTTTCAACTCTTTCTTCTTCTAACCTTTTATTATTTTCTTCAATTAGTTGTTTTATTTTATCCCACTCAGCTTCTCGTTCCAACTCATCTTTTTCGATTTGTTTCAATCTTTCCTCCCATTCGGCAGAGCTAATAATTTTGATTTCCAAATCAAGTACATACAAATCAGGCTCACTATTTATTTCTTGAGTCGCAATATTATCAAAATATTTTGTGCTAATACTAAAATTATCTCCAATTTGAACTCTGACCTGTGCCCATCCATCTTCATTTGTTTTTGTTGATTCATATATTTTTTGAGTAGAAATACTTTGAATTAAAAAAATCTCATTCAAAACAGGTTTATCTGATAAATCAATATATCTTAAATTCAACAAAGCACTATCTCTTGAAGGTTGCAATTTTCCGACATAATTTCCTTCATATTGAATTCTTTTTTCGATTTTATTAAAATAAACTTTGGGTATTATAAACTTTGAATAATTTTCTGAGCCATCTATGTTTATTGTGTATGTCGAATTATTTGGCAATAAAATTTCAAATTCTCCCTTTTCATTGGTTTTTCCTGAATATCTATTTAGTGTTAAATCATTAACAATCTCAATATCAGCTATTTGAGGTTCACTCAAGTGGTTTATTAAAACAAATTTAACCAGTGTTTCAGTTGGTGTTGGATGAATTTCTGCAGCTTTTGAATCATCAAATTGAAACTCTAATTTATAATACTGATTCGGAGCATTTGCAACGGGTAATTCATAACTTTCAGTTGAAAGACTAGTATAAATGACATAAATTTCATCATTTGGCAATAAAATTTCGTTAGTTTTACAAACAAAAGTTTTCCCTGATTTTTGTCCATAAAAAAACAAATCCATTTTTAGTGGCTTTAAATCCTGATTAACAATAGAATAACTCAACAGAACACTATCAGAAACACCATTTGTTTTTTGAGCAAACAATAAATTTGACATCACAAGTAACAAACCGGTCAGAATTATTTTAGTTTTCATTTATTTTTAATTTTGATAAAACTAAAAACCGCCAAGAAAAAACTTGACGGCTTATTTTAATTTACTGATTTACAACAACTTGCTCGCAATTTCAGCTAATTGACTTCTTTCTCCTTTAACCAAATTTACATGGGCAAAAATACTTTGTCCCTTCATTTTATCTGTTAGATAAGAAAGTCCGTTTGAACGGTCATCTAAGTATGGAGAATCTATTTGATCAATATCTCCTGTGAAAACAATTTTTGTGCCCTCTCCTGCTCTGGTAATTATTGTTTTTACCTCGTGAGGAGTAAGATTTTGAGCTTCATCAATAATAAAAAAAGTATTTGCTAAACTTCTACCACGAATATATGCAAGAGGAGTAATCATCAATTTTTCCTCTTTTAACATATCGTCTATTTTTGTGCTGTCTTTGCTTGTAAAACCCGCATTTTGTTTAATTACAGTTAAATTATCGAACAAAGGCTGCATATAAGGTTTTATTTTTTCAGTAGCATCACCCGGAAGATAGCCTAAATCTTTATCAGATAAAGCAACAATTGGTCGGGCAAGCATTATTTGATAAAACTCATGACTTTGTTGTAAGGCAGCTGCCAAAGCCAAAAGGGTTTTTCCGGTTCCGGCTCTACCGGTAACAGTAACAAGCTGAATATCTTTACGCAACAATGCATCTAATGCAAAAGTTTGTTCAGAATTTCTTGGTTTTATGTGATAAGTTGTTTGTTTTCTGACTAGTTTTACCAATTTATTTACATTATCATAATACCCTAATGCTGTGGCATTTCCGTCAGAAAGTATATGATATTCATTACAAACAGGTTCTTCACTAGTACCAAGCTCACCTATTGGTATGGATCCGTCCTTATAAAGCCTGTCAATCAGACTTGTATCGATATTAAAAAAAGTATTAACTTCTTTATAAATTTTTTCAACATCTATTACTTTGCCTGTTTTATAATCCTGTGCTTTTACTCCAAATGCCCGTGCTTTTAATCGCAAATTAACATCTTGCGTAACAAGAATAACTTCCTCATTTTTTATTTCGTCCTTTAAATACAATGCAATAGATAATATTTTTGTGTCAGCATACTCTTGCTCTGAAAATGAACGTTTAAAATCCTTCGGAAAGCTATGAACTGTTTTAACATAAAGCATTCCATGATCATTTCCTAGTGAAATTCCGGCAGTAAAAACATCAAACTGTTCTGATATTTTATCCAATTCCCGCATTATCTGACGAGCATTAAAATTTATTATTCCATTCCCCTTCTTAAACTTATCCAACTCTTCGATAACAACTATTGGAATTACCACATCATTTTCTTCAAAGTTATAAATTGCATTAAAATCGTGCAAAATAACATTAGTGTCGATTATGTAAGTTTTTTTCATATTTATTTATTTTAGATTGTTTTAAAGCGATAAATATTTAACACAACTTGAACGATTATTTGTTTTTTCGCTAATTACTTAGGGAATAAACATAACTTTTAATTTTTTCTGTCCATTCAACATGAGATTTTTTTGATTCTTTTATTTCACTCCAACAAATGGTTTTTCCAATTTTCATATCCAAAGTAATACCTCTTTGTTTCATCATTTCCTGAGGTAATAATATTGTTTCAAAATAAGTTTTAAATCCGAAAAATTTACGAATTTTTGCAGTTCGGTAAAACTTATTAGAATTTTGTCCGCTGATATAAACCGGCACAATATCTCTTTTATATTCAACTGCTTTTGAAACAAATGTTTTTTGCCATTGAGGGTCTATTATATTACCGTTAATTTTTCTTGAAACTTCACCTGCAGGAAAAATCATCATTTGAGCATCAGTTTCAAAAGCCTCGTTAACTTTTTTAATTTTATCCTTTGTATTTTGTCCAAAAACATTTATTCCAACAATCAAAGAATGTAAATTAGGAATATTTTCAAAAAGTTCGTTTGAGGGAGAAACAACCTTTCCTTGCACATTATCAACCAAGTACAAAAAGCTAAGAGCATCTACCGCTCCCAATGGATGATTTGCTATGTATACATGTTTTTTTGTTTTATCAACATTTTCCTGTCCGGTAATATTGATTGTCACTTTAAATTCCTCAAAAAGCAAAGCTTTAACAAACTCCATTCCTTCTAAGTGTTTGTAATTTTGATAAGCATCGTTCATGCTTTTTTCTCTAATTGTATGAGCTAATGCTTTGACTACAAAATTAGGCAAGTTTCTTATAAATTTATTTTTGCTTTTTCGCAATCCAGCCTTTAAATCTATTATTTTTATATAATCTTCCATAAAAACTCTTTATAAAACCAATTCAACTTCTTTGAATCCGAATTTACGTTGTTCTCCTGTTTTTAATTTGACAATAAGTCTGCCAAATTCGTCTATTTCATGTATTTTAGCATCAAATTCACCATTAGAATCTCTATATCGCAAGTAATCATCTTTTCCAAGTAAATAATTCATGTATTCTAAGTTGATAAAATTATAATTTTTTTCTGAGCAATAAAACTTTAATTCATCAAAAAAAGTTAAGAAAACATCTAGCTCTTTTTTAACGTCAAATAAGACTTTTTTTTCAAGAGATAATGATGTTGCATTTAACTCATTACCAAACTCTAATTGATTGATATTAAACCCAATACCAATAATAGAATCACTTATTTTTGAACCAATTATTGAATTTTCGATAAGTATTCCTGCAATTTTTTTCTTGTTTACTAAAATATCGTTAGGCCATTTTATTTGGGCATCAATTTTAAGATTTTTCAAGTAATTAATCAAACTAAAAGAGACCATTTTTGAAATAATAAATTGATTTTTAGCTTCAATTTGAGGACAAAAAATAATACTGAAAGTCAAATTTTCATTTTTTTTACTCTCCCAACTATTTTGGTAAGCACCTCTACCTGCCGTCTGATAGTCCGCTAGAACAATAGTATTACACAACGAACTGTCAGAAGTTGCTTCTAAAAGATTATGAGCGTAATTATTTGTAGAATCAACTTCCGGCAGTTCAATTATTTTATAATTTGTATTCAAATTTATTTCTATTGATTTTTCTTAGAGCTATAAATATACAACGAAGTATAAACAGGTTACTGGTTAACTTGTCAACTGGCAACTGGTTAACTCGATAACTGGTCAACTGGTTAACTAACTTACTCTTCATACACATATCCAAAAACTTTTTCCAGAATATCACTTGCCCAAGCATAAGGATCGTTTCTTATTGCTTTTTCCTGATTTCCAACGAAAAGAAATAATCCATCTAATCCTTTATCAGCAGAATAAGCGCTTAAATCAACCTCTTCAATAGTAGCAAAACCTAGAATAACAATGTAATTATTATAAAACCACAACAAAGTTGCCCATGCGTCATTTGCGGAAAAACCTAAGCCTAAATCTTTGCTTAGAGCTAAATTAATTTTGGGTTCGTACAGACTAAACAATTCATCTCTTGTCATATACGACATAAAATGAGTTGCTGCTAATGAATCAAAACTGATAGAAGTATCCTGCGAAACCGAATAAACATCATTTCCCTGCAAAATATTTAAACCATCAGAAATAGTCATGCTGGTAATAGCATTAACAAATATCGGTTTAGCATCATCAGCAACATCTTCTGCTGCTCTATTGATAGCCAAAACAACACTATCAATTTTTTTCTGCAAAGCAACATCAAGCCCCAATGCAACAACAGAAGGATTTTCAAGAGCATCAAAAATTGCATCTGCTTCGGGAGGTAATAATATTTTCACTAATTCGTTGCCATAATAGCCATTTACCAAATTCAAATCAGAACAAGCTGTATCTGTACCTATTTCAAGTGCAGTTTTTAACCCTTGAACTATTTCATCTTCAGTTAAACCTTCTTCTGTTAATAAATCACAAGAATTGAAAAACAAAAAAAAGGAAAAAACCGTAAGTATCAGAACTGAAATTCGTTTCATTTTTTTAAATTTTAATTTTGAAAAACTATTTTCAAATGTACGAAAATTTTCTTTACTTTACAAACCGAATTGTTGAATATTACCAGATAAATGCGATACTTTTTTACACATCTTACTGAAACAGAGCGAACAGAATCACTTTTACCCAAAGAACGTTTTAACGAGGTACTTGTTAGTTCTATTGCTAAAAAACTTCGCAATTCTTATATCCATAATATTACTCACCACGAAAAAAAAATCAATTTTTCTGCACCGGTTTTTAGATTTGTTTGGAATGGTTTTAATTTGTTTAATCCTATTTCAAAAGGTGAAATTTCTCTAAAAAATATAGGCAGAGGCACTTATATTTCGTACAAATTATTTTTCTGGGAATTTTTTATTTATTGTATGCTTTTCTCAATTATTCCTTTTATGGGCATTTTCCCGAATAATTTTTTTAGATTTATTGTTTTGGGCATAATCTGGATGATTTATGCAATTAGTACTCTTATTGCTACCAACCGTTTTGAAATTTACCTAAAAAAGCTTGTTGACGAAATAAATTTGAACGTCAAAAAATAAAACTTTCTTAGATTTTGTAAAGTTATAAAGTTCTTAAAGTAAAAAGTTGGATTCCTGAAAATCAACACTTTATTTCATCTATACCGAAATGCTTTAAAAAATCCGATTTCATTTTCTTAAAATCGGTTTTAAAGTCAATCGGCAAAACAACTTGTGAAAAATAATTCTCGGAATTATTTTAACAATTTGGTATAAATAACTAAATTATTTCTTTACAGTTACTTAGTGTTTCATAATACTTATGACTTCTGAATGTTCTTAGATGAATAATTTTCAAATTTAATTCCACCTCCTGCAATTGGACAGCCCTTACATGAACCTGTACTGCAGCCTGAACATGGTGAGTTTTTGCCTATTTTATTTGCATCACTAAAAAACTTAAATATTTTGTAAATAAAATAGCTAAACGTTAATACTAAAATTATATATGTTATTATTTCTTGAAACATGGTATTTAGTTTAAAAAGTGTTTTAGAGTGAAAGAAAAAGATTACCTATTTGATAAACAGCAAAAGCCGCTATCCATGCCAATGCTGTTGTATAACCTACCATAAACAACGCCCATTTCCAACTTCCGCTTTCTTTTTTTACAGCAGCAATTGTTGCAATACACGGAAAATAAATTAAAACAAAAACCAAAAAAGCCAACGCTGTTACAGGAGTAAAAATTTTCTTCCCCGCTCTTTTGCCCGATTCGTAAGTTGCCGATCGAAGTGTTTCTGTTAAATTTTGCTCATCTACAGACTGATAAAGCACACCTAAAGTGCTAACAACAATCTCTTTGGCTGATACTCCACTAATTACGCCAACTGTCATTTTCCAGTCAAACCCCAGAGGTCGCATAATTGGTTCAAAAAAGTGACCAATCATTCCAATAAACGATTTTGCCTGACGTTCTGCTTCAAATTCATGTTGTAATTTCACAATTACGCCTTCAATGCTGTCTTTTGCAACTTGTCGCTCATTATCAGGCAATTGCATAACCATTAAATCATATTTATTTTGAATATTGTCGATTTTTGATTGATATTCCTGCTCAATTTTTTTGTGTCTTGGGAAATAACCTAATGCCCAAACAATGATGCTTGCAATCAAAATAACACCGCCCATTTTTTTCAAATATGAACGACCTTTGTGCCAAACGTGTTTAAAAATAACTTTAATCGTAGGCATTCTGTAGGGAGGTAATTCCATTACAAAAGGAGCTTCTTTTGACTTAAAAATAGTTTTTTTGAATAATACTGCCATTAAAATAGCTATTATTATCCCTGTAAAATAAACTCCAAACAAAACAGTTCCGGCATTTTTCGGAAAAACTGTTCCGGCAATTAACAAATATATTGGCAAACGTGCACTGCACGACATAAATGGATTTATTAGCATTGTCAAAAGTCTGTCGCCTCTATTTTCAATAGTTCGGGTTGACATGATAGCCGGCACATTGCAACCAAATCCCATTAACATTGGAATAAAAGATTTTCCGTGAAGCCCGATTTTGTGCATCAATTTATCCATAATAAAAGCTACACGCGCCATATAACCTGTGTCTTCCATCAAAGAAATAAACAAAAACAAAATCAATATATTAGGTAAAAAAACAATCACACTGCCAACTCCCTGAATAATTCCGTCAACTATTAAATCTTTCAACATTCCATTAGGCATAAAACTCTCAAATAACAAAGCTGTATTTTGCACAATCCAATCTATCCAACGCATTGGAAATTCGCCCAGTTTAAAAGTGCTGACAAACATCAGATAAAGAAAAAAAAGAAAAATCGGGAACCCCCATATTTTATGAGTAATAAGAACATCAATCGCTTTGGTTGTTTTGAAACGATCAATTGTACCGTTCTTATAAGTTTCGTGCAAAGCACCGGCGATAAAGCCATATCTTGCATCAGTTATCAGCGTATCAGTATCTTCACGCAAATTATCTTTCAATAATTCAGCTTTATTTTTGGTTTGTTGAAGAATGGCATTTGCATTCCGGCATTTTGATATAATTTGCTGTACATCTGTGTCTTTTTCCAATAATTTAATAGCTAAAAATCTCGAAGAGATATTATCTATAAGCCATTGATTTTCACGTATTTTAATATTTTTCTGAATACTTTTTATAGCATTTTCAGTTTCTTTTCCATAGTTGATGTGAATATGTCTTTGGCAAGTAGCTTTGTCTTCGTAAACATCAATTACTTTTTTAAAAAGCTCTTCAATTCCAAAACCTTTTGCGGCAACAGTTGGAACAATAGGTATTCCAAGAAGAGTTGACAACATTTTAATGTCTAATTTAGCACCTTTCTTTTCAAGTTCATCGTACATATTAAGAGCAATAACTACTTTTATATCCATGTCGATAAGCTGAGATGAAAGATATAAATTTCGTTCAAGATTTGACGCATCAACCACATTTACAACCACATCAGGCATTTTATCGGTTATATGTTTCCTAACAAAAAGTTCTTCGGGCGAAAATGCACTTAAAGAATATGTTCCGGGTAAATCTGTAATATTAAATTTATAGTTATCAATTGAATAATGCCCTGTTTTCGAGTCAATTGTAACTCCGCTGTAATTTCCTACATGTTCGTCTGTTCCGGCAGCATGATTAAAAAGTGTAGTTTTGCCACAATTTGGGTTTCCAACAAGGGCAACATTTATTTCCATACTTTTCTGAATGGCAATTTTTCTCCATGCGGCTTCATTAGTTTCCAAAGTTCCATTTGAGGGCAGAGAAATCTGTTCATTTACTTCATCAAAAAGAAGAATTTCGACAAGATTTGCTTCACTTTTGCGCAAAGAAACCTCGTAATCCATAATATTGTATTCAATAGGATCTTTGAGCGGAGCATATTTAGTCACACGGACTTCTTTGCCTCGCACAAAACCCATTTCAATCAATCTTTTACGAAAAGCACCACGTCCGATAACTTTCGTAATAATCCCCCTTTCGCCTTCTTTTAGTTCTGATAAACGCATTTGAAAAATTTTTCTTTAACAGCACAAAGAAAAACCAAAATCGAAATAATTTCAATACCTATTAGTAGGTATAAAAAAAAGCAAGTTAAAAACTTGCCATTATTTTTTCATTTAAGAAACACTTTTAAACGAAATAATTTATTAGTAAATTTTCAATCCTTTTGATTTCTCCTTAATTTCTTCGATAGTTAAATTATTTTCGATTTGTTCGGCTACCCAAGCAACAATAATTGGTGCAGAAAAAGAAGTTCCTTCCATATAAACTTTTCTATCTTTATTGATTTTGTAAGTACCTTTTGCTAAAGCCCAGGTTTGAACATTTTTCCCGAAATTACTGAAATCAATTTTATCTCCTTTTTTGTCTAATCCACCAACGACAATAACATTTGGGAAATCAATACATGCAGGAACAACAAAATTTTCATCAACATCTTTATTATCATTTCCGGCACCTAATACAAAAATAATATCAGAATATTTTTCAAAAATACCGTATAATCTCTCATGAAAAACTCTCATCCAATCAATCATACTCAAGAGATAAGATGAATCAAGTCCAATTTCCGGAAAAAATGTTTTAAAAAAATCGAAATCTGCATACCAACTAACATTGACAACCTTAACATTCTGAGCATCAAAATATTCAACACATTTTCCCAATCCATCGCAAAATAAATTAACATCTTCCAAATAATTATTAGTTAATCTATTTTTAATATTTTTGAACATTTCCTCGTTAAACTGTCTTACGTAGTAAGTGTAAAATCCACCGCCAACTAATTCTACATTATGATTGTATTTAACAATTGTAAAAGCAACAGCACTTCCGTGGAAATAATACATTGCAGAAGAATCGTCTGAATAAAAATAATGATTTACGGGTTTTTCGTATTGATCCAGACCAATCCCGTGAATATCGTCAATGTATCCGTTTTTATCGTCATCTAAACCGTTTAGTATTTCGTTTTTATTTGTAAATACGTTAGAATCAGGCACAACTTGGACATCAAAAAACTCCCAAACACCTACTCTAACTTTTTCGTTTTGACAAAATGCTTTTAATGAAAAAAACATCAAAAAAGCGAAAAAAATTATTGAAGACTTCATAGTTGTTTTTTTAAAAAATTACATGTAATTAAAATATTTTAATTATATATTTATGTTTTATCATCAATTGATATTATACCATTCAAAACGGCATATATAGTAAGCCCCGAAATAGTTTTTATTCCCAATTTGTTGGAAATATTTTTTCGGTGAGTAATTACAGTATGAACGCTAAGAAACAGTTTATCAGCTATTTCTTTGTTTGTAAAACCAAGTGCCACAAGTTTTATAATCTCTTTTTCCCTTTCAGAAATTTCAGAATTATCCTGATTTTCGATTTTTTCTTTAAAAATATCTACAAAATGTGCGTTAATTTCATCTTTACTTTGCCAGGTTGAAAAGCGTTTTACAATATTCAGATTTGGCGCAAAACTACAATCTTCTTTACCTATCAAAATGACTTGTGTATTATCAAGCAAGCCTAATAATTTTTTATCAGTCAAGAGATGAATAATTTTTCCATTAGTTATAAAAAAATCGAAATGCTCATTTTTCAGAGCTTTTATAAGTTCATTTTCAGATAATCCACGCCGAAAAACAATATTAAAATTTAACTCCTTCAGAATAGAAGAAATTCCTTTGTTTAGCATATAACCGGCAGTGTAAATTATTACTTTTTTCTGTTCCATCTATGCTAATTTTTGCTTTTCAACTCTTGTTCTAACTTAACCACAACCGGCACAAGCACCTTTTCTTCAAAATTCTGATGATTCTGCAAATCTTTTTCCAAATCAAATAATTCAAACAAAATTTCATTACTTATTTCTACTTCTTTAGGCAATTGTAAGTACTTGATTATCAGATTTTTTAAATCAAAAAGTTTTTCTTCTACATCTGTATGATTTTCAAGATAATCTTCGATACTAAAATCATCAGACTCAAATTTTTCATTCTTATCAATTGCTTTTAAAACTTTGTTTACATAAGGAAAAATCTGTTCGTCTTCGTATTTTATATGTTCTATTAGTTCGTTTTTGTATTCTATGTAAAAATTCTTTATCAATTCAATTTTAGTTGAATTATCTCTACAACAATGTTCAATTAACTCATTGATTTTCTTTTCAATACTATCTAATTTAACATTAATAAAAAAGTCGTGAGATTTTTTCAGGTAGCCTAAAATACTACTAACGGAAAATCGCTGTAAATTTTCCTGGGGGAAATATTCATCGTTCAAAAAAACATTAACAACTTCAACAAAAAAATCTGTGTCAATATTTTTTTCAGCACAAATCTGCATAATCATTTTATCTCCAAAGCCCAAACGAATACCAAATCTGTTAATAATTGGCAAAATATGGTAATTTTGGTGTACCAAATCAGCCATTTTCATTTCTTTATTAACCATAACAAATAATTTTGACAAATAAAACACCTATAATTGGAAATCTAAAATTGTTTTCATTATTTTTACGAAAAATCTAACTCTTATTGCCATGAAAAAAACCCTATCAATTTTACTAGTTGTATTTTTTATTTTTTCTTCCTGCAAAAATGAGAAATCAAATGAAGACAACAATTCAGACGACACAAATGTAACAGAAAACATTGACAGTCAAAACAATGTTTCAAAACCAAACATCGAACCAATTTCCGATGCAAACATTGAAGTCCCTTTTTACATTATCAGCATTTCTGCAACAGAAACAGCCGAAGACGCCGTAAATGAAGTTACAAAACTCCGTGAAAATCACAAAGATGTAAATTATCTGTGGATACCTGATTACGAATCATTAAGCGGAAAGAAAATGTTCGTAGTTTTTCTTGGTCCATATTCTGACATAAGTGACGCCTACAAGGAAATGATAAGTTACAAAAAAGAAAATGCCGAAGCGTATGTTGTTGAAGTTTCACATTACAATGAACGAGTGACTCTTCTTGGAAAATTTGATTACAGAATAAACGATGTTCAACAAAAACTTATTATTGCTTTTGCCGAAAGTGAAGCACTTGACGAATATTTTGAAGAAGGTGGCGAAGACTGGATGTGGTTCACTTACGATGTAGACATGTATTTCCAAAACAACTATCCTACAGAAAACATATCATTTTTTTATGGTGAGCCTGAATGGCTAACTGAAAAAGACATGCTTGATTATGCAAAAGAACTTGGCTATGACGATCCTGATTTTGGCTATTATCTTATTGATGGAAAAAACAGTGAATTTTTATCACACGACATGTCAAACTATATAATAGAACAGGCATGCAGTTTCTTTGGGTTGGAAGTTATTTGGCCGGATTATGAATAAAAGAATAATTAATGTTAATATTTTCAGACTTCTACGCTACCAAATTAATAGGTAGCGTTTTAGTTTATTATTAGATATATTTCTCATTTTAAAAAGCTAACTCCTCGAAGGCCTTTTGTCTTCTTTGCTACTTTCAGAGGGAATCTGATTTACTTTTAATTCCTGATTGGATTTAGATATCGCAGATGTTAAAGCGCTTTTGATTAAATCTAATTTGTCATGAAATTCTATAGGCACACGTGTTTTCATATTGTACCAAAGATATTCTACTGATGTGTAATTTTCTCCACCGTCATGAGGGTTATCCCAGCCTCCGACAATAACTTTCCCGTCAATTATTTTAAAATAAACGCCGGCAATACCATCTACGTGTTCAAAATTAATTTCCTCTATTTTATCGTAATCAAAAATTAAATATGAGTCCTCTAGAGTAATATTGTGTTGGGCAGCAGAAAGACAACCAAAAATTTCTTCTCGTAACCTTAATCTGTCTTTTCTTGAAACGCCATAAAGATATGGACCATAAAAGAAAAAATTATCTATTGATTGCCACGAACTAAGCATTTCTTTTTTATCGTATCTTAAATAACCTTCGGCAAAACCAAATTTACTTTTAAACAGAAACCTCGCCTCATCAATAAAAATACGTTCATCTTTTATTTTTGAATTGTCAATGGCAGACCAAAAACTCCATTTTTTATTTTGAAATTCCGTCAAATCATCGGGTTTAGACAATTTAACTACTTCTTTAAATATTTCATTGTCTTTTTCAACCGAAACTAAAGGATATTGACGACCAAATAAACTTTTGAAAAAATACTCGTTTTTATACTCATTTTTATTGAACTTTGTTGACACAACTATCTTATCTTCAAATAATTCAGCAATATAATCTGTGCCAAATCCGTTGTTATATGTCCAAGTTTTTATTTTATTCATTTTTTTGTAATCATTAGTTCATTAATTTTTTAACCACAGATTATTGATTATCGGTCATTTATTTTATTAAAAAACTAAACTACCACTCTGATTATAATATGGTTATGTTATTCTTAACGAACGATTGTCAATAATAATCATCAAATTTTCAAATCAATATTATTCACAAGGAAAAGGAACATCGCTAATCTCATATTTCAAACAAGAGTAATGCGACATGTGCCACCACTCTGTTTTAATCATCATAAATCCATTTTTTTTCATAACGCTCCACAAGAGTTGTCTATTGTGTAAAATTGTGTCGGGCAAATCCATATTTGTAGAAAAAGCCTTGTAACCAAAATAGTCAAATTCCGTGCCCATATCCAGTTCGTTCCCAAGACTGTCAATAAGTGTTAAATCGACGGCTGCACCACGATTGTGAATTGAACCTTTTTCGGGATTAGCCACAAAATTAATATTCGGCATTACTTCCCAAAGTTTATACTGCGCTCTAAGTGGTCTGTAACAATCAAAAACTTTGATACTATAGCCCATTTTTTGAAACTCTTTTTGAGCAGAAATTAAATCTTTTGCTGCTCCATACCGAAATAAACAAAAAGGACAGTCGTAAATCACTTTTCCCGTGAAATTATTATCTGTTGCATATCGAATATCCTGAACAATGGTTGAGTCGTAAGTGCTTATGTCAACAAGATAATCGTCTTCAAAATCGAACATAAAATCGGTTAAATTTACAATTCTCACTTTATTTTTGTCAATTTTTAACTGAGTTGTAATTTCCTTTGTTTCGTAATTTTCATCAGAAAAAACAAACTTTTTAAGCGTTAACTCAAGAGTATTCCAGCTTTTTTTCTTCCATGTTCCGTAATATATTGTGTCGTTTGAAGAGCCTATTATTTCGCCATTAGATTTTACAACAATACTTTTTAAAGCATTGGAATAATCTATTATTTTTTTGTTTAAATATTTAGTATCAAAATTTTCAATTTTATCTAATTTTCTTGCAAAAACAATTGGAATTTGGGTACTGTCATTTTTCCAAAAAGTGATATTTTTAATTTTTATTGAATTATTAAGATTTTCAAAAGCAATTTGGTACTTATTGGTATCTTCGTATGCGTTAGTTAAATGAAATTTTTCTGTTTCCTGAATTTTGACAACTACAAAACTCACTTTTTGATTAACAATAATATTTTCAGGCTTAAAATCACCTAAAACACCATTGTTTGTGTAAACTCGAACACCCTTTACTTCATCAAAATCAGCAGTAAAAATCTGTTCCACATCTATTTTTTGAACAAAGACAGGAGAATAAAAAGCAAATATTAAAACATCATCTTTGCCAATATTTGACGACTCCCAAATATTGGAGTCAAACAAATAATAAGGATTATCAGAAGACGAAGTTATTATTTTACAAAAAGTTAATTCCTGATTTTTAGAAACATCTGCAACTTTTGTCACGTTATTACAAGAAACAACAAAAACAAACAAACTAAATACAACAAAAAGTTGTCTAGAAAAAGTAAATTCTATTTTCACAAAATTAATGATTATATTTACTTTCAAAAGTAATTATCTTTAGGAATAAAACAAGTTAGGGCAGAATATTTGTTTTGTTAAAAATTTATTATCCTGATTTCGCAAATAATAGAAAACAACATAAAAATGAAACGTACATTTATTTTAATCTTTGCTATTTTCCTGTTTTTTACGGCAAATAGCCAACATCAAATATTAAATTGGTATTCAGGCCAAAAAAACCATCTTTCTTTTGTTGAACCAGCCAACTTTGAACAAAATTTTCCCGCAACATTATTAAATAGTTTTTCTATTAACTCTAACTCTGCAATGGGTTCTGATTCTGTTGGAAATATAATGGTTTATTATGCAGACAATGTTACACATTTACCAACCACATCTCCTTTGCCTACAACAATTGATGGAGTAGCAGGAGCAACACCATCTCCAAATCAACCGTCATATATTTTTTCAGAAGATTTAGGAACAGATTTTATTTTTAACGAACTTACATTGAGTTCTCTCTCTCCAAGTGGTTATAATTTATATCTTACAATAGATACAATATTTAACTTTATTTCTTTTTCATTGGGCCAAGAAAACTTTGAACTGGGAAGTAACCTAAGTTCAAAAATGGCTTGTTTTAAAGATGACCCATCAATCAAAGTTGTCGTTCATGAACTAAACACAAACAAATTCAGAATTTACAACAATTTACCGTTTACATCTTATATTACCGAAAGTTTTGGACCAAATTATGGCTCAACTGTGGGAGGAGCTTATGATGATGGTTTCATGAAGTTTTCTAGTGATGGTTATAAACTTGCTGTTTCTTCTCCGGGGCAAAAAGAATTATACGTTTACGAATATAATCAGTTGACTGATGATATTTACAGTGAAAAAACGGTGTCAACCGACATGCCTTTTAATGCTATAGAATTTACTTTTGATAATACCATATTATATGCTGCTACAGATTATGAAATATATCAAATTCTTTTAGATCAGACAATCCCTAAAAAAATACTAATTGGAAATTCTTCTGCTCCAATTTTAAACATGCAAATGGCTCCTGATGGGAAAATTTACGTTGTACGAGCCGGAGAATCGTCTTATGGTGTTATTCATAATCCTGAAACAAGAGGGAAAGACTGTTATTACTTTGACAACGGTTTACCTTTACAATCGTCAAGCAATGGAACTTTACCTTCTATTCCGGCAAATTATTTGCAAAATATTCCATACTCAAATTGGTACTCATCGGGACAAAGTTCAGACACAATTTACGTTGGTGACGAAGTTTGGTTTAACTTAGTTATTCCACCTATGTTTAATACGATAAATATAACATGGAAAATGGGAGACGGAACAATCAATTCCGGAAATACTCCTTCTGACAGTCACATATACACAGCTCCGGGAGAATACGACTTAAATGTTGATATAAATTTTCAACCAAATACTACTTCTCCCTGGGATATTTTAAGAGTAAAGAGAAAAATTGTTGTACACCCAAAAGATCTGCCGATTATAATGCCTGCCGACTCTGCATTTATTTGTTCAGGAAGCAATTCTGTTCAACTATGGGCTGATTATGACATGAATAATATTTTTGTTTGGCAATCAGAAGACTGGACCACTTATGATTCCGCTGAATTTCAACAAGACATATGGGTTGATAAACCCGGGCGATATTTCCTTAGAATATACGAATATGGTTCTCCTCACGGACTATTAGCAAGTGATACTGTAACGGTTTTTGTTGCTGATATTGATTTTTTAATAAACGGAACAACTGATACTATCTTTAATAAAAATGAAATTTTAAATTTTACAACAGAAATTTTTCAGCAACCAGATGCATTTATAAATACCGCTCTCACAGAATATTCTTGGGACTTTGGAGACACTTATACAAGTTCCGGTATTGCTCTAACCTCAACAAGTCATTTTTATACAAATTCGGGAATATATTCCGCAATTCTTGAATTTTCAACTCCACAATGTTTTTATTATAAAAACAAAAATATAATAATAAAAAGTGACTCAATTATAGATCCTCAAAACACTCAAATTTGCGACACCACTGAATTTGCCACCTTAGATATTGACCCAATGTTCATGGGATATAATTTTGACTGGGAAAACTCAACAACTGGCGGAACATACTCTACAACCGATTTACAATATCTAACAAATAAACCTGGTAAATATTATCTAAAAATAACAGATGGAAGTAGTAATATCATTGCCCAAGACACTGCATTTGTTTACATGTTTGATGTAAATTATAAAATAAACGGCAGTGATATTGATACTGTCTTTATGGTTGACGAATATCTGTTAATTGATGCAATAATTACACAAATTCCACAGGATTTTATAGTTTTTGCATCAACTTCTTTTGCTTGGGATATTGATGATGCATTCCAAAGCGGGTACAACTTAAATTCAATTGATACAACTTTTACTACTCCTGGAACTAGACCCTGTGAACTTCAGGTCTTTTATAATACTTGTTCTAAAACAAAGAAAAAATACCTGACAATTTTACCAATCGGAAATATTATTTCTCCGCACGACACTGTATGTTGCTCTTCTGACAATATTATATTAACAGCAAATTACGATCTTTCCAAATATTTTATCTGGTACGATGAAAGTTATACTATATTGCTTGAAGGAATTGGGAAAAGCGGTTACACAACCACTTCTGCAGGTAAATTTTATCTTGAAATACTTGAAGCCGCAGGAGGCAATCAAATTGCTCTTGATTCTGCAAATGTTTTTTCTTTCTTTCCTTCGATTGAAATTAACAGCCCGCTTATTGCAAATCAAATAATAGATTTCGAAGGTGTTTTAAACGAAATCCCTGATCCTTTTAATTCCTACACAGATATTAGCTATTCCTGGGATTTTGGTGATGGAACTTCTCCTCAATCTATTACAAATTATAATTTTATGCAACATACATATCAATATACCGGTTCATATACTGTTACATTAAACCTTTTTATTGATGGTTGCTCATTTTCAGGAAGCACAGATATTTTCATCAACAACGGAACAGAACCTCAAATTATACCTCATGACACCCTTTTCTGCAAAATTGGTGATTATGTTGATTTGCACATTGACATTTCCACAACCGACTATTATATAAAATGGTACATAGAAGTTTTCGAAAGTGGAACATCAAATTTACAACTTGTTGATCAAAACACAAACAACATTTTTGTGACTATCCCCGGCAAATATGTTGTGGAATGTAATCCATTAATTGGAAATTTAGATTTTATTTCCGACACAGCTTTTGTCGATTATAATCTTTGCGAAAATTTTACTGCTAACGTGACAATAAACGATGAATTTGACATTACAAAAATTTGTAATAATGAAGAAACGCTTAATTTCAAGGCTATAATTAACGAAAATCAAAGTTCTTGCGACATTAGTAATTATAACGACATGTTTTTTTTCTGGGACATGGGAAATGGCGACACTTTTGAGGGAGAAGGTTTGATGAACATAGATTATTCTTATCCATACGGCGGAAATTATTTAATAACCTTACTTGTTTTTGACACAAAAAGCTGTCAGCATACTGTAAAAAAACGACTAGAAGTTAATGGACAAACTCCGGACACAATAAGAATCAATTTACTCGAAAACTTTGTTGGTGACATAGAAGTAAATTTTAAACAATATCCACAAATATTTGCTAATTTTTTAGGTAACAGCAGATTTATAAAGAATTTGAATGAAATTATTTACCCGTACAATGAATATCAAACAACCATAAATGTGCCTAATTCATACATAAAAACACTTGAAGATTCTAGCAGCTTTTTTCTTTACACCGAATTTTCATATTTAGGAAACTATTCAATAAAAGTAATAACTCCATCTGGGAAAATAATAAGAGTAGCTGAAATCAACAACGACACTTTAGATTTCTTATCTGGTCACCCTGCAATTGATTACTACTCAATGGATCAATCCAAACCATACACATACTATTTTTCAGGAAATGGAGTAGATATTACACAACCAGAAACAGGCGAAATTTCCGAATGGTATTTTTCTCCCGAAAAATATTTACTTCATGGAAATTTTCATCGATCTAATCCAAATATCTATAAAATTAAAGATGCTAATCTTCTTACAGACGAAACACTTAGCGGAGATTGGCAGTTTATTTTCAACGGCGAAGGAAGATACGGTTATGTAAATAATGTTGGTATTATGTTTCCAAATAATTATTTTTACATGCCTATGTTGCCGGATTCTTTATCTTGTGTTGATCAGTTTGGAAACAATTACTCTACTACTGACAGCCTTTTAATAATAAACAACATGGAAGAAGAGCAATATATTTTGAATTGTGATTTTTACTATTCTAAAACAGACTGTTTGCAGGAAAAAACTATTATTGTAAATGTTCCACAAATACCAAACACATTCAGTCCAAACGGAGACGGAATAAACGACACATGGCGACCTGTTGAAGAAGGCATTGAAGCACAAATTATTATTATCGACAGAAACGGACGGATAGTAGCCGATTTTACAAGTACCGATAATCCTTATGGCTGGGACGGAAAACTTAATGACAAACCTCTTCCATCTGACTCTTATTGGTATATAATCAGTTATTTAGAGGGATATATTGTAAAAGGTGTAATTACCATAATTAGATAATTTTTTATTATAAAATAATCATAACCTAAAAACATGACAACTTTAACTTAATAAAAAACAAACAGATGAAACGAACATGTAAAAATAATTATTTACACACAAGGAAATGATTATTTTTTCGTTTTGGTATTGCTTTGCAATATTATCTGACAATAATGTAAAAATAAAAAATAAACAGATGAAACAGATGAAAAAAATATTTTCAACCTTAATTTTAACGCTAATTATTATAAATAGCTATAGCCAATATCAGGCTTTTAACTGGTTAGTTGGAGATCACATTTTAAGTTTTAAACAACAATCTGTTCTTGATGAGTATTTTCCAACTCTTGAATCAAGTCCTTATGCGACTATAACAACCAATAATACATCTTTTTCTACAAAAGGAGGATTATTAACAGCATACTCTAACGAAAACACTTTATATAATGTTCTGGATGTTACTGAATACTCATTTATTGAACAACCTGCTTTAAATCAACCTGCCGTTTTTATTGCTGATACAAACATGGCAAAATTTACAATTTTCGATGGTTTCTACCTTGAAAACACCAACGTATCCCACACCCTTTACCATACTAATGATTTATTTCAATTTTCACCTACGGAAATAGGCAATGGTTATTCTTCAAAAATGGCGACATACCGAGATGTAGATTCATGGAATTCAATTGTTGTTGTCCACGAATTAGGCACAAATATTTTTAGTTCTTATGGCACCTACTATTCTTCATTTTACAACCAAAACACAGGACCAACGTATGGCTCTCAAATAAATACTGATTACGATGATGGATATATGAAATTTTCACCACTTGGAAACTATCTTGCTGTTTCTTCTCCAAACATGAACGACCTTAGAGTATATTCATACGTTATGAGTTTTGGTGCAGATTCTATTGACTCTGAAATACTTTCAGTAAATTCTTATGCATTTGATGCGATAGAATTTGCCGCAGGAGATAATGACATTCTTTATGCTGCTGATGATTATAATATATACCAATTAAATGTCTGGTCTGGCAATCCTGTTCTTATTGGCACATCTGACCATAAAATAACAAATATGCAACTCGGACCTGACGGCAAAATATATGTTGCCAAACAAGGCGCAGATTATCTTGGCATTATATACAACCCTGAAATATACGGAGAAGATTGTTATTATGATGATTATGGATTGTACATTCCAAATCCACTTGGAACTTTGCCAGCTTTTCCTGCTAATTATTTTAAAAATATACCAATAATAACCTGGTTTGCACAAGGCTCTGAAGTTATGGTTGGAGACGAGATTTCTTTTAATATACAAAACTTGTTTCCCGATAATGTTATCTGGTATTTTGATGATGGAATAACTGATTACGGTGATTTTGCATATCATACTTTTTCCACTCCCGGAGTACACCATGTTGACGTAAAAATGTTTTTCAACAATTATCAAAATGATTTTTTGGATTCTGTATTGATTAGAAAAAAAGTTGTTGTGCATGATTTGCCTACTTCTGAAATTTTTCCCGGCGACACAACTATATGCGACACAACTCAATTCATTACTCTTTCGGTTGATTATGATGAGGGGGTGTACGAAATATATTGGAGCACTGATGGTTTTTGGTACAGCGAAATGTATGGTAGTGAAATTTCAATTAATTTCCCAGGTAAATATTGGGTAGATATTTATGAACAAGGCATACCAGTAGCTAACGATACTGTTATTATCAACTACGCTTTATGTGACGGATTTGACGTAAACATTTTAACCGCAGATGGTTCTATGTGTGGCGAAGATTTTTTCACATTCACTGCAGATATTAATCAAGCTCCAAACTCATGCGATTTTGATATAAATGATTTCTACTATGTTTGGGATTTTGGAGGCGCTGCAAGTTTAACCGGTTATGGTTTAAATCAAGTTGAAAATGTGTTTGATGTCAGCGGAAGTTATTTAATAACCCTTCATTTATTTGATTCAAAAGGTTGCGAACATATTGCTCAAAAACAGGTTTATTCTCATCTGAACCCTGTTGATTCTGCAAATATTACTCTTTCTGAAGTTCCAACAGGTAATATTAGCATTAATCTAGAAGATTATTTCGACACAGAATCGGATTTTTATGACAATAATTTTTTCATTCAGGAAGTAAACATACCATTGAGTGACAATAAAATATCTAACACAATAACAATCCCCGAAGGTTATATTTCAACTATAGAGGAGGCTAATGATTTTTATCTTTACACAAACGTTGCATACAAAGGCGACATATCAATTGAATTGGTTGCTCCGTCAGGCAATAGTTGTTATGTGACTTATACAGACGGAGCTATAACAAATGCCACCACTCTTTTGGGACATCCGGCTATTGATTTCGAAAATTCAGCGTTGTCTATTTGTAATTCATATTTCTTTACAGATGGAGGGAAGGACATTAACGTTCCAAATAATGATTACCTTCTCGATATCTATTATTCTCCCGACAATCATCTTTTTTTCACCTATGGAGAATCTAAATTTTATTATATTCCAACAGATTTTTATGACTTCGTTGATGCTGAATCTATTGTAGGAGAAAGTGTTGCCGGAAATTGGACTATAAACTTTACCGGATATTATGAAAATGGGTTTTTAAAATCTTGGGGATTAGTTTTTCCAAATTATTACTATTTAACCAAAGTTAAACCAATTGAAACAACTTGCTCTGATATATTTGGAAATACTTATACTACAACTGACAGTATTATTAATATTACAAATAGCACAAACCATGACATCACATTGTTTTGCGACTTTAAATACGAAACAGGTTGTACTATTTCAAAACAATTGTACATTGATGTCCCTGATGGAGTAAACATTCCTGATTCTTTTAGTCCAAACGGCGATGGAATAAATGACACTTGGCGCCCAGTAGATTTAAGAACCGAAGTCGATATTTTCATTATAGATAAAAATGGACAGATTGTTGCAAATTTCAGGAATACAGACAACCCCTACGGTTGGGACGGAACATTTAATGACAACCCAATACCCTCTGATTCATATTGGTACATAATAAAATACAATGACGGAGCAATTGTCAAAGGAGTAATTTCTATTATTAGATAACTATTAATTATAAAATTTGATGATTTGAATATTATTATTTATTTATCAATGTAGCTGTGATTTTCATATCGCAATAAATCAACACATTCAACAAAACAGACAAGCAATAAAACATTAACATTTTGTAATTTTTCAAACAATAATATTATGAAGAAAATTTTAACTGCATTTTTACTTCTATTTGCCGGAATAACAGTTTTCTCGCAAGATTTACCTTTTTCTAAATTGTATCTTTTTGACCAAACTTTACTTAATCCTGCTATTGGTGCCCGATACGATTTTCTTACTGTTAAATTATCGGGTAGCGAACAATGGGTAAAATTGCCTAAAAACCCTCAAACCCAAGCCCTTTCGTTCAATATGAAACTAAAAAACAAAATGGGTTTCAATGGTGCCATCTTAAACGAAAATTACGGAGTTGTTGGAAATACAGGAATTAAACTTTCTTATTTTTACTACACAAAACTCAACACAAAAGGCGATTTATTGAGTTTTGGAATTTCATTATCGGCATTCAATTACTCTTTCAACACAAGTGAATTAAATCCGGAAGAAATAGACCCTGCTCTCACCGGTGAAAATCTTAGTGCATTTATTCCCAATGCCGGCTTAGGTGTTTATTATCAAAAAAAGGATTTATCGTTGGGTTTTTCTGCCGCAAACCTTATTCCATACAAACCGAATATTTTCAACACCGATATTGAACCTACAAAAACAAGGTCTTACTACGTATACGGAGAATACAGATTTAAAAATGAAATAAACACTTTTGCCGTTGTTCCCTCAGTTTTGTTTAATCTTGATGAGAAATTTAACAGAGAAATAAATTTAAACGCAAAACTTATTTTCAATAATGCTGTATGGTTGGGGTTTTCATATAGAGATGCTCTTTCGGGAGAAACTTATGCCATTCATAATTTTCTTGCAATCGTCGGCTTCAATTTCTTCAAAAGACTAAATATTGCTTACGGTTACGACTTTGGCTTATTTTCTGCTCGAAATGTTATGGGCGGTTCGCACAACTTCCTTGTAGGATACAACTTCATAAAAATTGACAAAGATGTGCCTATGTATTTTTAGTGTTTAGGTTTATTTGGTAGTCTTTTTTATACCAAATTGTTAAAATAATTCCGAGAATTATTTTTTACAAGTTGTTATGCCGATTGACTTTAAAACCGATTTTAAGAAA
>JAFGUD010000382.1 GCA_016938685.1 Bacteroidales bacterium
AGTTATCAACTCTATCGGACAGATTGTTTTGGAAACTGTTCTAAATAGCTCTCAAAATAAAATAAATGTTGAAAGCTTGAATAAAGGAATTTATATTGTCGAGATTAGTAATGACGAATATATATTAACTAAAACACTTATTATTCAATAATTTTTCTTTAAAAATTAAAAACTGCTACTGATTGTAGCAGTTTTTTTTCCTTTTAAGAAACAATTTTTTTGGATATTGTTATGTTTTCGTATTTTTGTGTATTCAAAGCAATTGCCATCTATGAGAAGATTCTTTATCATATTATTTCTAATATTTTTTTACATTACCGGTAACTCCCAAAAATTTGAGATTTACAAGGGTGACACAATTAACAAAACAGATGTAAAGAATTTAAAACAAGGCACTTGGATATATTTTAACGACACATACATAGGAGGAATATCACAAAAAGGAGAATATATTGACAACAAAAAAGAAAATCTTTGGGAAGCTTATCATCCTAACGGAAAAGTAAAATCTCAGATAAATTATAAAAACAATAAACAATACGGAGAAGTTTCTATTTTTTATCCCAATGGGAATATTCAAGAAAAAGGATACTGGAAAATAAACAGATGGGTTGGCGAATATGAATATTACTACGAAAACGGGATAGAAAAATACCACTGGTACTTTGATGAACAAGGCAAAAGAACCGGCAAACAAACTTATTACTACGATAATGGTCAAACACAGATAGTCGGGGAATGGACACAAGGGAAAGAAGCAGGAACAATAAACGAATATTATGCAACAGGGCAAGTAAAAAAAGTAAGCAACTTTGATAACGGAACAATAAATGGCTCTGTAACAGAATATTACACAAATGGTCAAGTAAAAACAAAATCGGTTTATGTTAATGGACAAGTTGATCAATCACAAAGTTTTGCTTATGCTCCAAATAATGACAACACAAACAATAATAACAATAATAACGTAAATGACAATAACAACAACCAAGATAATAATCCTGATTACAAAACTTTTAGCGGGACAGGATACTACAAATTTGTAAATGAAAATGGTAAAGTTGAACGAGAAGGCAATTTTGTTAACGGAGTTTTAATTGATGGAAAACGTTATATTTATGATGATAACGGAATAAAAATTAAAACAGCAATTATTGAAAATGGTCGTACAATAAGAATAGAAAACGAAAATGAATAATTTTTTAACACTTTAATATGAGAAAATACTTTTATATCCTTTTTGCATTTGTTTTAGCGTTTTCTTCTTGTAAAGAAAACACAGAAAACATAGAAGTTGAAATTAATTTAACCAGTGAAAACTTATTAAATGCAACTATTTGGTACCAACAATCAGCCGAAATGCAAGCTTGTTACTATCAAGCATTTAATTATTCAAAAAATCAACTTTTAAGAAATATTGAAACTAGTACAACGACAAAACCCAAGGCTGTAATTGTTGATATTGACGAAACAATGCTAGACAATAGTCCTTTTGAAGCATATCTAATACAAAATAACGAAACATTTAATAAAGATCTTTGGTATAAATGGGTAAATCTTGCTTCTGCAAAAGCGTTGCCGGGAGCTGTTGATTTTTCAATTTTTGCAAAAGAAAACGAAGTTACAGTTTTTTATGTATCAAATAGAGTTGTAGCCAATATTGAGCCAACTGTAAAAAATCTTCAAGCAGAAGGTTTTGCATACGCAGAAAACGAATATGTGCTTCTAAAAGAAGAAACAAGCGACAAAACAGAACGCAGAAATTTAATTGCAGAAAATTATGAAGTAATAATGTTAATTGGCGATAATCTGAGGGATTTCGACGAAATTTTTACTGACAGAAATAGTAAGTTCGGCTTTCAAATTGTTGAGGAACACGAAGATTTATTTGGCACAAAATATATTATGCTTCCAAATCCAATGTACGGGCAATGGGAAAAAGCATACAAAAATCCTGAAGGAGACACGCCACAGGAACAAATACTGGAAAACATGCGTAAAAGCTTGATTTCTTTCTAATTATAAAAATATTTCAGAAAAAGAGCCAATTTAATATTGGCTCTTTTTTTAGCTACAATCTAATCCTCTTTTTCAAATTCCCCGTTTTCATCGAATTTTGTAACAAATTCGGAACTTCCGGTTGTGAAATAGTATCCGTCATTAGTAGGAATAATAACTCTTAACATCCCGAGTTCAAATGTTGAATTATTTTTCTCCCAAACTATTTTCCCATTTTTATTAAATTTAGCAGTAATAGAACCAACTGCAATAAAACCTCCGTCTTCGGCTTCAACAACATCATTATAATACCCTGATTGACTATGTTCATTAACACTTTCCCAAATAATATTTCCGGATATATCTACTTTCAAAACCCATGAATCGTTATACGAAGCACTAGAATATCCGACAATTACCAAATTAGTATCAGAAGTTGCAACTACTCCCTCAAAAATACCGTCATCTGTATATACTTTTTCGGTAATAATATTTCCATTTTCATCAATTACCAACAAATAACCATAAGGAGTATAATCTTCATACATTCCAACTAGTACATATTTATTGTCAATTTTTTTAATATCATATAATTCATAATATTCTAGTATGTCTTGAGGATCGCCAAAAATTTTATTCCATAATTCATTACCATCTTTGTCTGTCTTTACAACAAGAGCGTAACTCCAAGTATAACCGGCATCATTTGAACTTGTGGTATATCCGCACATCATAAATCCACCGTCGGGAGTTTCAATAACATCATAAATTTTAGTTCTTGTTCCATACATGAAAGTTTTTCGCCATATTTGATTCCCCAAAGTGTCTAATTTGATTAAAACTGCCGGACCAATATCCTGAACACCATCAATTTCCATTCCCGTTACAATAAGGTTATTATCAGATGTATACTCAATACTTCTAAAATTGGCATCAGTAAAATCATACTTCCAGTTTTGATTTGTAGCAGCATCTGTGCATGAAGCAACAGCAACAGAAGAATTATCACCCACGTAGTACAAAGTTCCGGTTGGACTTTGACACATATCCCGAATGTCAAGATATTCGTAGGCTACTCTTTGCCATGTCCCTTCCGGACTATCTTTGAAACTGAATTTTTTACAACTTGTACTAAAAGAAATTAAAAGAATAAAAGTCAAAGCGACTAAATTAAAATTTTTCATTTTTAAATTATTTAATGGTTTTTTGCAAATGAAAGCTTAAAATTTTTCTTTTTTTCGGCTAATTTATAACTGTTCGTAAAAATTTCATATTCACATAATTTCTACATACATTTGTAAAAACAGATATTATACTCTTCGTCTTCGGCAACTAAAACTGTTCTGAAATTTCCATTTAATTTTTTAGTATCGCTATTTTATCAATTTTGATTATCTAAAAATTAAGGTCGCATGTATATATGTGGGTCACAGGGATTGCACCTAAGCGAAAAATGCAAAATTAGATTACTGTCATTTTTAATAACTTTTCTTTCTCCATAATAACTATTAAAAAACAATTTGCAATTCTTGGTTACCTCCAAAATATCCATTGCATTTTTATTTTTATTTTCAAAATCATCGCAAAAACTCAACGTCCAAATACCCTCCGGTAATTTTGTTTCAAAACGACCGTTTGTATCTGTTTTTGTTTGCACAAAAATAGTTGTATCAGTTTTTAATTTAAAAACTATAGTAGTTTCAATCATTTCTCGTGGTTTAGCATGAAATTCTTCTATGTCATCAGGCGGTTTTGCTCCTCCACAATACATTGTACTATAAAAAGCCGTACCAATGATGTTATATTTTGTGGTATTTTCAAAAAAACTATCAGCTTTGACCTGATTATCATCGTTAATACTATTTTTTTTTGTATTTGCACATGAAAACAATAAAATACAACTAATGACTATTGGTAGGTATCTCATAAATGACTTTTTAGTATTGTAGATTTATTTGTAATTAATGCTTTAAATTGGCTCTGGTTTAAGATAACGATGTTTTTTATTATCTTTGTAAAATCATATAAAACAGGTATAAATGGAAGATATTATCACATAT
>JAFGUD010000050.1 GCA_016938685.1 Bacteroidales bacterium
AATACAACACTTATTAAACAAACTCTCATTAAACCTATTGAAATAAATATGATTGCCTTGTACATAGCAGGTAATAAAAATGGACTTGTAATCATTTTGTTGATCACAAGTCCAATACTTAATTAATTATACCAACCCCCACATACAATAAGTTCCCCATTTTCCATATGCGTACATGTTTCGTGTAGAACCAAATAGCAAACAGAACCACAACTTGAAGCAGGAGGAATGTATGCAACAGCTTTTTGAGGAGTGAATACATTAATTGTCAAAAAAATAACGATCAGGAAGCAAATACTCCCAACTATTTTTTTTATATTCATTTTATTATATTTTTTAATTTGTAAAATCAAGATGCCATTCGACTTATTTTCACAAATCTTGTTTATACTTAATAATTTATTACACTTAATCCATTTTAGTAACAAAAACAATAGTTCAACTTTTTTGTAAAAATGGACTTAAAATAATCTTCAATGCCTTTGAAATTTTCTTATTTACCTTCTTATCTTTGTCACAGCAATCCTCCTATGTATTTAGGTGGTGACGGGGCGGTAAACTGGTATTACTTTTTCGGATATAGGTTTGCCGCCCGCTTTATGCCCACTGGTTTTACTATTATTTGAAATATGTTGGTGTAAAATTGTTTCATAATAATAAAGAAAGTTGACACGACTTCAAACTATCTACTTCTTTACTCCGGGGTAAATAAATTTCAACTAATTTTGCCTTCTCTTGTATTTTCAAAACCGGGGTAACTTTTTATGAAAAGCCTGTGTAAAAATTACGCCTTTTTTTTGAAAAAAAAAATGAAACCTCGTTTTTATTGTAATTTGGAACCATTGTAAATTACATGCGTTCTTTTTGGATTTCTCTACTTGTTTAGACGTTTCATGGCAATTGTCACCGGGCTGCCCAACAACGCCAAACGCACAAACCGTCAAACCTTCACCCTACTATTCCGGTGCCAGGACAGAAAACGGACCGGCCGGTATATTCCGCAAAATCCAGAAAAGGATAATTATGCCAAAAATAATCCAGGGCGTGTTTTTGAAGTACAAAACATTAGGCAGTTTCCAGTAAAAAATGCGGTTCAAAACGGGGTGAATGTAATGGTAAAGAATCAGTGCCACCGCCGGAAGAAACAAAAAATTGTGGCTGACCACACCCGCAAAATTCAAATGAAGCAAACTGTGGATAGCCCGCTG
>JAFGUD010000383.1 GCA_016938685.1 Bacteroidales bacterium
CAACGGTTACGTATATTAAACGTTTGGCATTTCGAAGCACTTTCCTGTCAAGTTACAACTACTTTTGATACGAGCCGAAACGCTTGATAAACCACTGACTGCCAAATGTTTTATATACGATGTTGGCAACTGGGCTTTATTCAAAATTCATATGGTAAATAAAAATTATCCTTTTTTACTCTATCACAGAATACTTCTGTTTCATTACTATCTACTAATTGATTAATAAATATCTCACTTGCATTTGGGTCTTGATAATAAATTTTTGTTCGCCGACCTTTTAATTTATCAAAAAGCATTTTGTCTATTTCTTTATTAAAATTTGGAAAGGAATAACCAATAATAACCAAAATGTCTGTTTCTGAAAATATCCGATTAGCCTCATTTCTTGTTTTTTCAGCTAAAGGATTTGACTCCCAAGCATAATTGATGTGATTAGAAACCTGTAACTGCTTTCGTCTTTCAGATGTTGACACATACCCAATTGAATCTAAAATCTCATCAATGTCCTTTGTTTTGGAAACTGTTAAAAAATCATATTCTTTTTGGTCTGTGTAATAAAAACCATGGTATCCATTTAAATGACAAATTTGCAATGAATCATTATCACCAATTTTACATCTGAATTTTAGGTTTTGTGATATGTATTCCAAAGACAAAGCATCATGATTGAAAGCCTTAAATGCAAATTCAAGTTGCAAATCATAATTCCAAGTTACAAATCTTATGTTGTCCTTAATAGTTACATCTTTGTTATTTTTTGTCTCTGTAATAGCGGCAAGTAATGAAATATACCGTCTATCAATTTCCTCAAAATTAAAATCTTCTTTATCAACTTTACGACTCTTGAAAGTAAAATCATCTGTTAAATGCCAAAGAGTAAAAAATATGCTTACAGAAGTCTTTAATTTTGATAATTCCGAATGGGATTGGTTTAAAAATAGCTTGCGTGCATAAGTATCAATCGTTCCATATTTTTCCGCTTTAAGTCCGAAATAACCAATATCCCAAAGAATTTGCTCTTTTTCTGAATTTAAACTCGGACTTTGCTCAAAGTTACATTTTTCAGGAGCAAGATATTTCTTAGCAAGTTCTATCATTTTAACACCTTGCTCTTTCCATATCGGACATGAATAATAACTAGCACCTGCACCTAATAAAAATGTAATTCTTTTCATATACGTATATAGGTTCAAATAATTACTTACCAATTATCATCATTGCTTTTTTCCTGCAAAAACTCAGTAATAGCATTTATCTGTGAGTTAAAATAGGCTTCAATTTCAGCTTTTGTATCAGGTCTTTTTAAATCTCCCTTTTTGTTATAAATTGGATATCCATCAAAGGCACCTCCTGTAAAAAGCACTTTATACCCCCCAGTTTGAGCATACATGTCCAAAGCAATTATTTCTAACTTAATTTTACCATCTTTAAAGTTTAGTTCAAATGTATAATCACAATCTATAGATATTTTTGCTCCAGAATTATTGACAACTAAAAAATTGGAGACATGTGTGATAAATTTCAAATATTCACCATCTGTTTTCCCTTTAATAACATCATCTGGACTTTTGTAGTTTTTATTAATATATTTTACAGCATTATCATAAAGCTGTTTGGCAGTTTTACCTTCTGCATTAATTACAACATAAGTTTTTTCATTGTCATTTGCATCACGTAAACCGTTTGGTGTTACAACTATTTTTTGGCTATAAGTTAATGTACTTATCAGAACCAGAGAAAGTAAAACTAATTTTTTCATGTTTGATTGTTTTTGATTTATAATTTATGTTTAATTGATAATGTTTTTCTCGCCTTGTTGCCAACGTTGAGTATATGCAAAGTAGGCGATTGCGGGCTTCAAACTTATCAAACC
>JAFGUD010000051.1 GCA_016938685.1 Bacteroidales bacterium
AATCCGCAGTTGGCGTACCACCGAACCCCGCCCTGCAATATGTACTTTGTTAGCGGTTCGGCTTTTTTCTTCAACCATTTTTTAGTTTTATCCATTAATCATTAAAAGCAATTTAAATCGTTGATAATGTTTGTTAAATATTAATATTTTCTTTTCGTCTTTAATACTCAAAGATTCTTTGGTTTTGGGATTTTTATCTTTATCAACTCTGTCAAGATTGAATGAAGTATCAGCAGCAAATTTAAAATGACATGTCGGACAAATAATAGTGCCAACACTACTATTTTTTAGTTTTAATTTTTTCTTGCAACTAGGACATTCAATAATATTTAGGCTTTCACTTTTTAAGGAGTCCTTTAATTTTTTGTTAACCAATTTTCGATTAATTTTTAGGAAGCTGTCATATTCAGAGGAATTAAATCTGATTCTTGGAATATCTCGTCTTATTTTCCTTGATTTATTAGGCTTAGAAATGACTGTCGTTAAAAATTCCTTTTTAAAATTTCTTAGTTCATTTTCAATCAGATTTAATTGCTCAAATCCAAATTTTATATATTCTCTAATTACATTTTGATTTACAGGATTTGCAATTCGTGTAAGTTTTTCTAAAAATGCAATTTTGTAACGCAAGTTATTTACCGCTAAACTTTCATGTCTGTATATTTTTACGTTTTTAAAGAACACTTTATACTTTTTCTCAACCTTCTTTACTTCTTCTATAACGTCCTTTCTTAATTGGGAATAAAAACTTAATCTACTCACACCATTTAAATAATTAACGGTTAAAAAGATAAATGCAAGTTGTTCCCTGTTTAAATAGCCGACCTTTTTTGTATAGGTGTTCTCAACATTGTAATTAGTGGTCTTTGTGGTTACCTCAACACCATTTAGCATCAGTTTTCCAAAGCCTAAAAAGACAGCAGTCAAATCTGTAAAAACTTCATTCTCATAGGAATTATTAAAGGTCAGCCTATTGAAATGAATATATTTATGTGATATTTCATGTGATAATGTTGCTAATATTGAATCCGGATATTTATCTAAATCTCGTGAAAGATGAATTAAAACATCTTCACTATCATCTAAAAGTATATTACCTGCTGTATTATTTGAATACATTTCATGTAATGTTCCATGCTCTTTATTGAAATTCTTGAATGAAATTGTAAATATTAGTTTGTCATACCCAATATGCTGGCTCAGTATTTTAGCGATTTTTTGAATTTCAATTACTTCTAAATTTCCATCATAATCTGGCGGATTTAACAGGTCAAAATTCTTCATTCTATAAGAATGATTTTCTAAAAGGATAATTTTATCAATATAATCTTGGCAAGGTAACTGGTCCATGAAAATCTAAATTTTTAGTATTTAGAGCGTAATCATTACTTTTTGCTGTTAAAAATTTACATTAAACGGTTTTTACTTGTTTCTCTACCCCCAAAAGACTTTTAAATTCAAAAGTCAATAAATCCAAAGCTTGCTTAATTTCATCGGGCATTCTTTTAGCAGAAGTGAGGGCTTGTTCAAATGTTATTTCATTTGCTGTTCCTTTTTGTGTGATGTACGATAATACATTTTGAACATAATCCTTTAGTAAACTACTTATTTTATCTACTATATTTTGCGGGAGAAATATCAGATTGTCTTGATATAAAGCTAAAAATTCATCGTAAGCAATAATTGCTTCTGAAACAGCGCCAATTTCCTTTTTTTCTGTTTCTTCAGTTCTCTCTGTTATATTCTTCATTAATACTATCGGCATTATTGCCATCTTTCTGTTTAGTATTGTAAGTTTCTTATGAATCTCAATTATAATAGTAAGTTGTTGCTCATAAATTTTAGTGGCTTTGTAATTTTGAAGATTTAATTCATTTTTATAAGTTTCTAATTTGCTGTCCCAAAAAAACTGAAACTCATTAGTTTTCTGGTCTAATTCTGATTTGTATTTTTCAAACTTTCTATCAGCAGATTTTGTCAAAACCAGTTGAATAAACCACATTGCCAATCCAAAGACTCCTAAATTTCCAAGCAATTCAAAAAATTTTTCAATTATCATAGTATTCTTAATTTCAATGTGATACTTCTTTTTTTAAGCTGACCGCTAACGTATGTGCATCATTACTTGTGTTGTTATTTCGTTTATCTCGTTTCTTGTTGTGTTGTTATACCCCCAAATTGGCGGGGTAACA
>JAFGUD010000384.1 GCA_016938685.1 Bacteroidales bacterium
CAATTGATGGTATTTCTGTATCAAGTGTTTGTTTTGGTCTTCATCTTGCTGCTCCGTTTTATAACACAGATCAACGCTCAGGTCGTTTTTCAAAAATGTATGATGAACCAAATATATCAGAAATAGAAGAACATGTTAAAAATTATTTTCCAAACCAAAATACAAAATCTGTAATTGATTTTATTAGAAAAGGTTTAGAAATTTATTCAAAGAATAAAGAAAAAGTCACAAAAATAGCTGCAGAACAAATAAAATTGGAACGCCCCTTTGTGTCAGAAAAATATATAAGCTCGAATGCATCAAAGTTTGCACAAGAACAGTTAAGAATGTTTATTTCAATGGTTGCACCAACAGCTTTGGAATATACAATTAATATTTCAACTCTTGCTGCATTTTACAGAACTGCATGGACACCGGAAATGCGTGATGTAATTGGTAAGATGGTTAGAATTGTTACGGACAAATATCCTGATATATCTTATATGTTTGATGAATCTGTTAAATCTAATGAAAACTGGTCGCCAGAGTATAAAAATAATAAATTTTTTGGAATTTTTAACTTGAAACCAAAATTGAAATCCAGTCCAGAGTTAAAAGTTTTGGGAGTAAAATATGACCCAAAGACAATAAATACGAATGATAACGTAAAAGATATGGTAGATACATTTTATTTTCTGCCAAAATGTATGAACAATACGCAAAATTTTGTATCAACAGATGTAGAAATATCTTGTGCAACAATGGGGCAGGACCAAAGACATAGAACAATTAAACGCAGCGAACCAGTATTTACTGGAAACTTTTATCTGCCACCATTGTTGAAGTTGGCTGGATTGGAAAAACAAGCTATTGAATTTATGAATGAATTTAATTCAATGTTATCAAATGGCAAATTTGATCAGAATTTAGTTACTATGATTGCACCTTATGGAACAATGATTCGTTATACAAAAAATTCTGATTTGAATGCTCTGATGCATGAACAGGGTAAAAGAACATGTTGGTGTGCACAGGAAGAAATTTATCA
>JAFGUD010000385.1 GCA_016938685.1 Bacteroidales bacterium
ACGAAATAATGTTGTATGAAGCCCAAAATAATAAAAGGCGCTAATGCTTTCATGAAGCGTGTAAGATAATCGAATTCTGAAAAACTATTAAAATGAATCCGCAGCAAAGTGCACACTACAAGCTAACACTTACAGCGAGATCAGCTCTTGGTGACTACATGCTTTCTCCCGGCGCCGAAGGCGACCAGCTAACATTTGTTTAACCTGCAATTCCGGCCCGAAGGGATTGGCGTGAAAATTGCACCAAAGGAGCGCAGCGACGACTGCAATTTTCATGACAAAAGGAATTGTCAGGTTGAAACAGTTGTTAACCGCTTTTTTTCAACACTGTTTTCTCAATAATTACTGTTGCTTCTTTAATAAATAGATTCATTTCATTTTCATTTAGGTATTTATATTCTTTTGCTGGATTAAGTTTTTTCTCTTCATAAAAACTCACTATATATTTTATTCGCTGAGTGAATGCATTTTTTGGGAAGTAATCTAAGTAAATATTTGGAAAATCTGTTATTTGTTTTAAAATAAGAAAACTAAGTAATTCATTTTCAAGAATATATTTTTTATCTAAATCATACCAATCCTCTTTCATTAACCAAATAAACTTATTATTTTTACTTAACTCATCCTTAAACTCTTCTTTTTTTGAGTTCAAAACTAAATCACTCCACAAGCTATCTGTTAATAAATGTGTAAAATACCCAAGATAAAAATCATTACAATTTTTTGTACTACAATACTTATCATAAAATCCTTTTGAATCAATTGTCCTGGTTTTATTATTTTTCCAGTGAGATATTTCTGTTGCTGGATTAAATTCACTCCAATCTTCATTTGGAACACCACAATCAGGACCAAGATTGCCTACAATAAATTTCTCAATGCTATTAATATGTATTTTACTCATTAGATTGTTTGCAATTCTTAAGTGAGCAATCCAGGTTGCCATAATAATCCTTAATACGATAAACGTTAATGGTTTCTAGGTTTTTAACCCACACGTAAAAAATATTAAGTCAATTTAATACACTATTTATTTTTTCTTCGGCCCGAAGGGTCCGGTTAACATTTG
>JAFGUD010000386.1 GCA_016938685.1 Bacteroidales bacterium
CAAAAAAAAAAAAAAATACTTTTTTTTTTTTTTTTTCATTTCTTTTTTTTTTTTAAAATGTAAAAATTTTTGTTGTTTTTTGGGAAGGAGAAAAAAAAAAAAAAAATCTTAAAAAAAAAAAAAATTAATTCCCCCCCCCCCCCCCGCGAAAACAAAGGCCTTTTAATCATTGGCTTTGTTAGTTTTATTCTAATTTTGGCATTATTCACCCCAATGAAAATCTTTTCGCAATATCAATTTACAGGAAAAACTAATGCAAATCTGCGAAATATTTTTAGCCAGATTACCTTTCCTGATCAGGATATCATGCTACTTTACGAACGAGCGGCACATTTTCTTGATAGTACCCAATATGGAATTAATGTTCCAGATACTATGGATACTTATAAATGGTTTCAAATGTACAAAGAGGTTTTTTCCATGGCTCACGACACCGATAATTTTATACCTTTTTATGCGATAACCGATGATGCATATTCTTATCAACCTGATACCATTACATTGGGAATTATTGATTTGGACTTTTACCGAATAAAGGAAGTAGCTTTAATTGGTCAAGATTATTTTTTAATTGATGCAGTAAATAATTGGTTGTTAGATAATCCAAATGCAATATCAAGTCCTTACTTAGAAAGAAGTACATTTACTGTTTGTCCAACAAAAACTACCGCTCATTTTAAAAAGGTTGTGTTCAGAATCCAACCGGATTTTATCTTTTTTGATAATAATACAGTATCCGATTTTCAAGGCAGTAATCTACTGCAAATTGACTTTGGAGATGGAAATGGGTATCAAACAATTAGCACTGACGCAGAAAACTTTATCACTATAATCTATTCAACATCAGGTGAAAAAACAATTAAAACAAGAATTTTTGATGGTGAAGCGGAACACAAAACTTCTATAGCCAGATTTGGTGTAGAAAATGACGCTTTGCCACCTGAACCTGATGATTTTTGGGATATGCCTGGAATGCGAGTGGGAATTTTCAATCCTTGTCCCGACAATTCACAACAAAAAATTATATACCTCGAAGGATTTGATGCCTTAGATGAAATTCGCGCCCTAAATAGAGGTATAAGTTTGATATATAACGATATGATCCAAGGGGAAAATTTACATCACCTACGAGATTTTGGATACACCTATTATGTGGTTGATTGGAAAGACAGCAAAATAGATATGCGGTTTAATGCACTTTATTTACTTAATTTGATTGAGCGGTTAAAAGGCGATACTAATGATAGCTCCCAATTTGTAATAATAGGTGAAAGTATGGGCGGTGTAATAGCCGATTTCACATTAAAATTCATGGAATCAGATGATTATATAAATCGCAATTTTAACCCATTTTTTATAGAACAAAACGACTTGTATAATCTCCCATATATAATAAACCATCCACATTTAGCTACAGTTGCTAATCAATATTACCTTGCAGATAAGGAATATCAACGTCATAATACTCGAGAATTTATTTCCTTGGATTCGCCCTTTCAGGGGGCAAATATGCCGGTAGGCATCCAAGAGATATATACAAATATTGCTGAAGTTCTTCATTTTACTACTGCAATTTATTCCATTCTGAATCCTCTCAGAAACAATAATTATTTTGACTTAAAAGCAACTCGTCAATTACTTCTTTATCATGCGGATTTTAATCCATTACCTTTTTATTTTGCTTCATATTCTCCTACTAATGATTATAATTCATTTTATAACCAATTAAATGCTTATCCAAATCTAAACTTTGTCAAAACCGTATCCATTTCCAATGGTTCGCTTCGTGG
>JAFGUD010000387.1 GCA_016938685.1 Bacteroidales bacterium
CAGACCTTGCGCCCACTTTCCTGCGGGTCTGACAGGATTTCTCTTCGAAATCCCGCCCGACCACATACAAGTGACCGTTATGCGCAAACCTAAATCGAGCAGTATAAAGATGAAATTCAAATAATGACAAATTAATTATCAGCAAAATAAAATATCTGTCGCAAGAATGACGTATTAAAGTCAATGAATTATTTTTTAATGTTTTTAAGTTATCAATAATCTTGCTTTAAGCTTTGAAAAATGGAACAACCAGAATTAGGTAGAAAAGTTGCAGAAATTAGAAATGCAATTGGAATGACTCAAGATGAGTTGTCCCAGAAATGCAATCTGAGTCTGCGTACTATTCAAAGAATCGAATCTGGTTTAGTTAATCCAAGGAGTTACTCTCTTAAACTAATTGGGGAAAAACTTGGGTACAACTTTTATTATTCAGAGAAAAAAAGCAAAAAAATGAGTTCTCTTTCTACAGGGATTAATAACCTCATTTTACAGATAATTCAATTGTTTAACTTAAAAACTAATACCATGAAAAAATTATCAATTTTATCTGCGACATTTATTTTGACAAGTCTTGGCATATTTATGCTCTGCACAGACAGTAACGCTCAAAAAACTGAAAGTAAATTTACTTCTTCAAATGGTCGGGGAATTATCTATTTGTTTCCCAAAGGAGTGAAACTTCAAATTTCAAATACGAAAGACACTGCTAACTATCAAATTGGAGAATTCCTGGTACAAGAATATGGAAGAAACTTGTTCTTAAATAAAAAATATGTCGGACAAGCAAATATTGGTGACACCATCATTCTTGACAATGGAAAATTAATATTGGAAAAACCATTTGGAACAGTTACTTCAACAAATGGAAATGACATTATTTATCAATTTCCGAAAAACTTAAAAGTAAAAAACCTCTCAATTCAAGACGGTGCAGAGAATTTTAATATTGGTAATTACCACGTTCGAGAATTGGACAGAAAAATATTTTTAAACGGAGTTTATAAAGGACTTGCCAATTCAAATGACACTGTCGTTATAAAAAATGGAAACATTATGATTAAAACATTTAAATAAGAAAAAGGTCAGCGCATAACAAGGTACATATTGCAGGGCGGGGTTTGGTGGTACGCCAACTGCCGATTCTCGCATCGCAGTTCCGTGTCCTGCCGGACAGGAACGAGCTCCGAAATCCGCAACGACAACTTACAAGTGACCGTTAACGGCAAATTTAAAAATGAAGAAAATCACATATATCATATTATTTTCAATTTCCTTTTTGTTTAGCTGTACTGAAAAAAGCGAAGATTCAGAGAAACAGACAAAATCTGTTTTAAATTCTGCGGATAGTATTCATAACTTTCCTGCAACAATTACCGGAAAGATTTTGAATCTGGAAGTTTATCCGAGCATTAAGGAGGTTAAACTGACAATACCGGGATTTGAAGGAGATGAATCGGAAATTACAACGAAAATTGACGACTCAGGTCAGTTTACAATTGAATTTTACCCAAAAACAAAAAGAGAAGTACAACTTTATCCAATTGAAGATATTTTGGTAATACAGCCAGGAGACAGTCTTCATATAGTTAAGGATTTTAAAGATATTGGAAAAACTTCATTTCATGGCGACAGAGCTGAGTTAAATCAACAAATAAGCAAATTCAGAGTAAAATATTTAGGTCGTTATCCAACCAACTATAAACAACCGTATTTAGATTTAAAAAAAGACTGTGAAAAAGAAAAAAGTAACAACTATCAAAAATTGATTGAATTTCAAGAAAATAATTCCTGTACAGATGAATTTAACAACTGGGCTATAAAACAAATTGAATTGGACTATTGCGAAGCATTGTTTCATTATCCCCGACAGCATTTTGTTCGTTCTAAGACTGAACTTACAGATTCATCTGAATATTTTTCGTTTATTGAAAACCTTGAAAACAAATTTGATAATTCTATTGTAATGAGTGGTTATTTCAAAACTACAGAGCAGTATATGAATTATCAAATAATGAAACACAAAGAATATTAGCAAAAAATTGCAAATAAGGACACAATTGTTGATTTAATGATTGAAGACTTATTTTCAAGTACAGAAAACAATTATTTAGCACAATTTTCACTGCGTACTTTTTTAAACATCGCTCTACAATCGAATAAAACGGATTGGATTGACAATAACAGCGAACAGATTGATATCAAAATAAATGATTCTTTTCTGAGAAATAATCTTCAGGAACATTATGACAGAATAAATGAATTTAATAATAATCCTAAACGATTTTCAGATGCAATATTGAGTTCCAATAATAACATCGAATTGAATAATGGAATCTCTCTACAATCGAATAATGAAAAGAACACAGTTAAAGAATTAATTGACACGAATCAGGGCAAAGTTATTTATGTTGATTTTTGGGCTACTTGGTGTCCTCCTTGCTTACACTACATGGAGTATTCTAAACAATTGATTACTGATTTCAAAAATAAAGACGTAGAATTCGCTTTCATTTGCATTAATAGCAAGGAAGATTTGTGGAGAGAAAAGCTAAACGAATTGAAAATTGGCGGACAACATGCATTCTGTGATTTTGAAACCACAAGGGCAATTAGACAAAGATTTGGTTTTTCGGGTATTCCTTATTATTTGCTAATTGATAAAAAAGGAGTAATTGTAGATTTCGGATATCACTTGAATCCACAAAGTGGATATGTGAAAACGCAAATTGAAAAATTATTAAATGAATAAAAATCAGCCGTTAACAAAGTACATATTGCAGGGCGGGGTTCGGTGGTACGCCAACTGCGGATTCCCGTTTCGCAGTTCCGTGTCCTTCGGACAGGAAC
>JAFGUD010000052.1 GCA_016938685.1 Bacteroidales bacterium
GCCAAACAATTGGCGTTCATAATATTTTTTGATTTTTTCATGAAGGCAATTATAATGGCTTTATGAAAACAAATCAAGCTTTTGAAATTCTGAAAAATGCTGGTGGAATCCGCGCCGCTAAGATAATCTTACAGAATCGAAAAAAGTTACCTTTTTTCTGGGTGTTATATACTGCACATAAACTTCGTCACAATGTCCCAGTTGCAAAAATAATTAATGAAAAATGGTTTTATGGTTTACCATTTTATACAAACAAATGGACACTGGATCCACGACCAGACAGTGAAACATTGGTCGAGGCTGTTTTAAAAAATGAATCTTTTAATAAAAATTTAAATATTTTGGATTTAGGGACTGGTACAGGTTGTTTAATTATATCAATTGTAAAAAATATCCCAAACGCACATGGCGTTGCAATTGAAAAATCCAGACATGCTGTAAAAGTTGCAAAACGCAATGTCAATAATTTGGGATTAAAAAATAAAATTAAAGTTCTGCACGCCAGTTTTTCTTCAAATAAAACCTTTGGAAAATTTGATATAATTATTTCAAACCCACCATATATTTCACACGGGGATAAACGTGTTGATAATGGGGCACACCATGACCCATCAATGGCATTGTATGCAAAAAATAATGGATTGGCTGCATATGAAATCATTGCTAGAAATGCAAAGAAATGGTTAAAACCAAATGGAAAAATTTATATGGAAATCGGGGCCGATCAGGGTTTAGATATTCGTGAAATTTTTGCAAAACAAGGCTGGGCGTTTTTTAACAGCTTTTATGATTTATCAGGTATTGAACGTGTTCTGTGTTTTTCAAAATAAATATTAAATTACAATTTTATATATTAAATTAAATAGATATTTAAACTGTCTACTATAGTAGACAAGTTAATTTTTGTTTTCATTTTCTTATCAGACAAATAATTTTAAACAAATAATACTTAGCTTAAACTGTCTACTATAGTAGACAGTTTAGTTTTTATTTTTATTGGAAATACGAATTATTATTTTTCAATTCACCAATAGTCGAGTGTGGTCCATGACCAAATACAACAACAGTGTCATCTGGCAAATTCATATTATAAATTTTAGAAATAGATTTTTTTAACTGTTCTAAATTTGAACCAGGCAAATCATAACGCCCAATTGATTCTTGGAAAATTGTATCACCAACTATCAAAACACGTTCAGCTTGAAAATAGAATGCCACCCCACCCGCAGAATGACCGGGTAATTCGATTATACGAACAGGAAGCGACAAAATTTCATAAAAACCATCAGTTAAATCTTCTGGTTTTTTATAGTCTTTTTTTATTGGGTCCAATTCGAAAAAATTTAACAGTTCAGCACCCCATTCAATCA
>JAFGUD010000388.1 GCA_016938685.1 Bacteroidales bacterium
AATATTGCCGCATATGAATTTGGTGATTTCGATTCAGTACGGCAAGACAGAATACAAGGCAGGATTAACTGGCCAAAGAATTTCAAGCAAGAATTAATAGAATTCTATGGTTCCAAATGCTTAATTAGTGGTGCTGAACTCGAACCACGTTCACTTCAAATTGACCACAGAATTCCATATCAAATAGTTGGAGATGACCCTGATTCCATAAAACTTGATGTTGAAAATTTCATGTTATTGAGCGGTACAAGTAATAGAGCCAAATCATGGAGTTGTGAACATTGTGAAAATTGGAATGACTTACAAAATACAAATATTTGCAAATCATGTTATTGGGCATTCCCTGAAGAATACACTCATGTAGCCATGAAGGAAATTAGAAGACTAGATATTACTTGGCAAGAGGAGGAAGTTTCTGATTTTGAAAAATTAAAAGAGAATTCTGATAATAACGATACAGACTTACCGTCATATATTAAAAAAATTCTAAAAGACAATTTAAAAGAATAAAAAGCACGACCCGCCAACATCGTGTATAGTGCATTTGGCAGATAGTGCTAATATCAAGGGTGTTACATCTAATAAACTTTGTAGAGGTTTGACAGGTTCGTGCTTCGAATCGCCAAACGACACCATACACGTAACCGTTGTACGCAAGCCGAAAAAACGACACAGCAGTAACATGATTGCAGATTTGAAAAAGAAAAAAATGGAAAATGCCAACCCACAAAAGCAAGAGTTTGGCAGCCCATCCCTGCAATCGTCCCTTCGCTGCCAAACACATGCTTTTTTTGCCCACACACACGGATTAGCATGATACTTTCGGATTTAAATTGACAATAAAATTGTATTTTGCAGACAGATAACTGGATTTAAAATGAGAATAAAAGGATAAAATGAGTTTGTTTCAAAAATCGGTAGAGAAAAAATATTTAAACGAGTTGGATTCCGTTCTGATTGACCATAAATACAAGGAGTTTCAAGACTATTTTGGAAATCCTTCAATTCAGGAAAATATCAGAAATTCAAAAGAGGAACAATTTCAAGAGGGATTTTTAAGGGAACTTTTCGTTTCGATTTTTGGATATACACTCAATCCGCAACCCAATTTCAACCTGACAACGGAATTAAAAAACATTGCCAACAGCAAGAAAGCTGACGGGGCGATTTTGAAAGGCGAAGATGCTATTGCAGTTATTGAATTAAAAGGAACTGACACAACAGACTTAGACAAAATTGAAACACAAGCATTCGGGTACAAAAACCATCATCCGAAATGCGTTTATGTGATAACTTCAAACTTTGAGAAACTTCGTTTTTACATTCAAAATGCGGTTGACCATATCGACTTTGATTTATTCAACCTGACTCGGGAGCAGTTTTCGTTAATGTGGCTTTGTTTGGCAAAAGACAATTTGCTAAACGGATTACCTCAAAAAATTAAAGAATCATCGCTTTTACAGGAAGAAAATATTACCAAAAAATTGTATGCCGATTATTCAAAATTCCGAGAAGCGATATATAACAACCTAGTAAAGAACAATCCCGAAACCGATAAACTTTTACTTTTCAAGAAAACCCAAAAATTACTTGACCGTTTTCTTTTTATATTTTTCGCTGAAGACCGTTTATTGTTGCCACCAAATTCAATCAGCGAGATTGTAAAACAGTGGACAACTTTAAAAGAGGAATTGGACGAATATGTTCCCTTATACGACCGATTTAAAAAGTATTTCGGTTACATGAACACTGGTTACAAAGGCAAAAAATACGACATTTACGCTTATAACGGCGGGCTGTTTGCACCTGATGAAATACTGGATAACATTTCGATTGACGATGAGATTTTACACAAACATACGTTAACATTGAGCAACTACGATTTTGAAACTGATGTTGACGTAAATATTCTCGGTCATATTTTTGAACATTCATTGGGCGAAATAGAAAATGTTCAAGCAGAAATTAAAGGCGAGAAAATTGACACCCAAAAGACCAAGCGTAAGAAAGATGGAATTTTTTACACTCCAAAATATATAACCAAATACATTGTAGAAAATACCGTTGGAAAACTTTGTGATGAAAAACGAACAGAACTTGACATTATTGATGAAGAATATGCCAAAGGGCGCAAAAACCGCAAAAAAGATACAATCAAAGCACTTGACGATAAGTTAACTAAATATCGTAACTGGCTACTAACTTTAACAATCCTCGACCCTGCCTGTGGTTCAGGTGCATTTTTAAATCAGGCTTTAGACTTTTTAATTACTGAACATCGCAAAATTGACGATTTACGAGCACAGCTTTTTGGAAGTGGTTTGGTTTTTTCCGACATCACAACCGACATTCTCGAAAAAAACATTTATGGAGTTGACCTAAATGAAGAATCGGTAGAAATTGCTAAACTCTCACTTTGGTTGCGAACTGCGCAAAAAGGACGAAAACTTAACAAGCTCAATAACAACATTAAATGTGGAAATTCCCTAATTGACAACCCCGAAGTTGCTGGCGATAAATTCTTTAATTGGGAAAATGAGTTTCCAGATATTTTTGCAAATGGTGGGTTTGACGTTGTGATTGGTAATCCGCCTTATGGTATTTTTATTGATTCAAAATCACAAGAGCATTTTAACAAATATTTCCCTTTAACGAGTTACAAGACAAACTTATACATTCTTTTCATTGAAAGGATGTTACAAATTTTCAAGAAAGGAACAATTCATTTTATTATTCCAAAATCACTTCTTTTTAATTCATATTACGAAGCAATAAGAAAAGCTTTAATTCAAAATACAGAAATAGAAGAGATTTACACAATTACAGAGAAAGTATTTGAGGATGCAGAAGTCGGTAGTAGTTTGCTTTTGAAATTCAATATAAAATCAAATCCTAACCCAAAAAATATAGTTCGTTTGGCGGTAGCCGAGAAAATCGAAAATTTTATAACAAATTTTGGTATAACAGAAAATAATGTAGAACAAGATTTCTTTTTAGGAGTGCCAAATTGCGAAATATCTGTTATTTCTTCTAACTCACAATTAATACTTGAAAAATTACACTCATACAAGCAGATAAAAGATAATTATGCTTTAAAAAACGGTTTAAATCCTGGCAACATTAAACATATTTTAGTTTCTGACATTAAAGAATCTGAAAAACACAAACCCATAATTTGGGGTCGTGATATTTCTCGTTATCATATATCTTGGTCGGGTCAATACATAAACTATGATTCATCGATTGTTGAAAGGATTACGCTTGATGACATAAAATCAAAAGAAGGTATGAATAAACAGACCCGAATTGATTTTGCTTTGCGTACACCTGATTTATTTGAAAGCAAGAAAATTGTTATTAGAAAAACGGGGGATTCCTTGATTGGTTGCATTGATGAAAATAATTTCTACTTTGATACTTTGGTTCATGGAATTTATTCGATTACTGAAAATTATTCATTAGAACCATTGTTGGCAATACTTAATTCTAAGCCAGCTACACTATTCTACAGATTACTTCATGACATAAAGGGAAAGGCCTTTGCAAAAATAAGTTTGGATAATCTTGGTTCATTCCCTTTGCCATCAAACATGCAAGGTTACTCAAGAGAATTATCTGAAAAGGCGACTTCTTTATCTACGAAAACAGCTTTTTTTAACAAAGAAAAAGAACGTTTTACGTGTTTATTAATCACTAAATTTGACTCATTTAAAGCTAATAATAAGCTTACTAACTGGTGTGATTTAGAAGCAAAAGAATTCCTTAAAGAATTTTCTGTAAACAAAATTAAACTAACCCTTTCTGAAGAAGCAGAATGGATGCAATACTTTAAAGAAGAAAAGGAAAAAATTCAAAAACTAAAAGTTGAAATTGACCAAATTGAGAATGAAATCGACCGAATGGTTTATGAATTGTATGGCCTGACAGAGGAGGAGATTAAAATTGTGGAGGGAAGCTAATGGGGGATAAACAAGAGAAAAATGGTGTAAAAGGAGAAGGAAGAACCAGAGATGTCTTACTCGACCATTATATTGTTCATAAGATAATTCCAGATATTGAAGGTAGGGATTTTATGGCAGAACTTCCAGGTGGCATTTCCTCTGTTAATGCTATAATTCAATCTAAATTTTTTGAAAACAACAATGAAGTAATAATAAGAAAGGAATACATTTTTGATAGTGAAGGTGTAAAAACAGAATTTTTTGCACTCCTACATACTAATGATGAAACATCAAATCAAATAAGATATTTTTTCACAGCCCACGAGATTAGAGACCATTGGAGACTTTCAAAGAGAAAAAAAGGAAAGAAACAAATTGATTACTTCGTATTCAAACTTAATAAAAGAGATAAAAATAAGTTTGAACCATTTAAAGGGAAAACAAATTTTGAAATAAATAAAACTATTGAAGATGGGATTTTAAAAACAGATGAATATCGAAACCAAAAAAATATTCAAACTATAAAAGAAGGCTTTAAGAATCCTACTCAACAAGTCTTTGAAAATAGTAATAAAGAATTATTTAAACGCATTGAAAATAAACCGATTGTTGATAAGCTTTATGAAGCATTATCCGAGTTTAAAGAATTTAGGCGTATTGTTTCATGGCGACTAATTGATAAAATTTCTTTTGCTGAAAACCCTTATACTTCAACGCATTATCATCAGTTTGGATTATCATCAAATCATAGCGAAATTATTCGCTTCTTCAAAAATTTGGAGATAAAAGATGCGGTTATCATTAAAAAAGAGAACATTTTTAATAAAACCCAAAATATTAAAGAAAAGACTTCTCAAATAATTCAGGTTTTGAATGAAAATTTGATTTTTAATTTCGAAAACTCGGTAAAGAATAGTTCTCAAAATATTAGAACCGAAAGAAACAAGCCTTGTGATTGTGTTTCATGCAAATTCGACACATTAGCTTTTAGTAGCACATTTTCAACTCTTCAAAATAATCCTAAAAAAGCTGACTTATGGGAACAAATGCGAAATGCCTATATTTGGTTTAAACTTGGGAATTATGAAAAAGCCAAAGAATTATTTTTTGAAATATCAAATAAAGCCCGAGATAATAAGGAACAGGTAATATATTTTTTTGCCAAGTTCAATGAAAGGTTATCTGCAATTAAGAATTTTGATAGCAATTATCCTGATTTATCAATAGAATTATACAAGCTACATATCTCAGATGAGAAAAAAGAAATTCTAAATTCGGTAGCTGATTATTCTCTTTTTAATGGTTACGCTAAATCTATTGATGATATTTACCTAAAAATTAAAGACTTTAAGCAAAGAAATACAATAAATGACACCGCTAAGATAGTAAATGAGCTTTATGCTAAAATTGCTGAATACCTCAATTTTTTTGAAGGAAACTGGCTTCTAATTAATGAATTCGATGAAGCAAAGGTGCTATTCGAAAAAGTTATTGAGTCTTACATTGTTTCGTATTCTATGAAAACAGAGTTTTCAAATCATTTAAACCACTTTGATGACTTTACTGTAGAGATAGCATTGCTACATTGTGATTCCAATAAATTAATAGGTTACTTTCAACGAAATAATGTAAAAGGGTTGCCTTATAAGTCAAAAACTGGTTATTTGCAGAAAGCTATTGATAACCTGATTTCAAAGGAAAATACAGATTTTCTAATTGAGGAAATTTGTTATATTAATCATAAAACCAATAACCCTGATTTAAGAAGACGAGTCAATCGATTATTTGGTAATATATGCATTCTATTGACTTATCTCGACCATAGCATTGACTTAAATAACTTTATTACGAATGCATTATACTTCATTGAAAAGCTGGATTATAATGTTCACGATATATCTTTCTTAGCCCATCCTTTATTGTCAAAACCTGAATTGTTTAACGAAAATAATTTAGTCAGATTAACAAAGTTACTTTTAACAAGGGAAGTTTTATCGGAAGGTTACATGCTTACAAATTGCCTATTTACTTTAAAAAATAAAGGTGTAATAATTGATGACAATGATTTTGCAAATAATTTAATTCATCAAGCAATTAGTAAGCCTCAATTTGGACTGTTTCAAGTTCTTACTGATGTACTCAATGTTAAATATCACCAAATTATAAACGATGAAGTTGAGCGTTCTCTCAATAAAAACTTCAACTACAAATTGTTTTATTATACTGTAATCTCTAATTCTGTTTCTGACCCATTAAAATATGTAAATCAATATCTTGATTTTTTCAAGACAGTTACTAATATAGAAAGCATCCCTAGCATTTTTAATAATCGTAGCCCATATACAGGAATAAATGAACCGTTACGAAGTAACCTAAATGATTTAGCCGAAGTGCTTATTACAATAAATAATAAAATAATACTTCAAAATCCAATTGTCCAGTACGTTATAAATAAATATCCGTATTATAATTTTATCCTAAATATCGATGATTTTAATCAAGGAGACGATTTTAATGCCAATTGGATTCTTGAAAATCAATCGGAAATTGTGTTAAAGAAGTTGTCAGAGAATGATTTAGTAAAGAATTCTTTAATTAGCTTTCTTAAAAAAAGACACGATGAAAAATTATCCAAAGTTTTTATTAAATATTTTATGCATTAATTATGAATACAAAAGATATTTTCACATTAAATAATTACAATAAACTGGTTTCTCAAATATCAGAAACCTATGTTGAAGGCAAACAGAAAGCGGTTGTTGCTGTAAGCAGGCAGATAACTGAAACTTACTGGAAAGTTGGTGAACAGATTGTTGAATTTGAGCAAGTTGGTAAGCAACGTGCCGAATACGGCACTAACTTAATTGAAAGCTTGTCAAAAGACCTTTCATTGCTTCACGGAAAAGGCTTTAGTATGAGCAATGTTAAACGAATGAGGCAGTTATATCTAACATATCCAAATAGTGCGGAGCTTCCGCACCAATTGAGTTGGACTCATTTAGTAGAGCTTTTAAAAATAACTGACCCGTTGGAACGCTCCTTTTATGAAAAACAGGCTATTCTTGAAAAATGGAGCACTACAGAATTAATCAGGCAAAAGAAGGCATCACTGTTTTTACGTTTGGCTGCCTCAAAAAACAAAAATGAGATATTACAACTTGCTCAAAATGGGAAAATCGTAGAAAAGCCCGAAGATGTTATCAGAGAGCCGTATGTTTTGGAATTTCTTCAAATACCAGAACCCTACCATTTAAGTGAATCGGAACTGGAAGAGCGCATAATTGGTAGTTTGCAGACCTTTTTGCTTGAATTAGGTAAAGGATTTGCCTTTATCGGGCGACAATATAGAATTACGCTTAACAACAGAAACTACTTTGTTGATTTGGTTTTCTATCACCGCATTTTGAAATGCTTTGTATTGATTGACCTTAAAAAGAATGAAGCAGGTTACGAAGATATTGGGCAAATGAACATGTATCTTGGGTATTTCGAAAATGAAGAAAATACCGAAAGCGATAATCCACCGATTGGAATTGTGCTTGCCCGTGAGAAAGACGAATTGTTAGTGAAATATGCAATGCATAATATGAGCTCACAATTATTTGTTTCACAGTATCAGCTTTATTTACCCAATAGAGAAGAATTAAAAGCATTGATAGAAAAACAAATAAACGAGGATGAAAGCAATGATTAAAACCCTTACACAGCCCATCCCTTCGCTTTCAGGCACATTTGGCATTCCCGCAAGGCTTGCCCTAAATCCAAAAAAGCCAAAAGAGCCTTCAAGCCCGTCCCGCTCCAACGCACGGATTGAGAAATATTGCGATAAAAATGAGACAAATAGATTAAGAAACAATAATGGCCAGCGTACAACAATGTATATAAAAAATAGGCGATTTAGTAGTAAATTCAAGGGTTGTAGCCCGTTTCAACCTTTGAATTATTTGAAAATTGATTGCCACGCAAACGCCTACTTTTCATATACGTAACGTTAACTGCAATTCCCCACATAATAACCTCCGAAATAGATTCTAATTAAGTTATCTATTCCTACAGCTCTGATTAAATCCTTTTGCTAACGTAGT
>JAFGUD010000053.1 GCA_016938685.1 Bacteroidales bacterium
TTACTGACGACGAAACTGCTCCAACTGTAACATTATCGGCAAGTCCGGCTAATATTGCAGAAAATGGTGGTGTATCTACTTTAACTGTAACTTTAAGCACTGCAACTTACGAAGACGTAGTTGTTGATTTAACTTATGCAGGAACTGCAACAGGTTCAGGAACAGATTATACTGCTGCTGCATCAACAATAACAATTGTTGCCGGAAATACTATCGGTACAACTACTGTTACATCTATTGATGACATGCTATCTGAAGGATCTGAAACTGTTATTGCTGATATTGATGCAGTTAACGGTGGTGATGCTACTGAAGATGGTACTCAACAAGCTACTGTTACAATTACTGATGACGACGGTCCAATTGCTCTCGACGACATTTATGACATTGATGAAGACGGAACTTTAAATGATGATGTTTCTATAAATGATAGTGGTCTTGACAATACTCCTATTACTTTTAATGTAATTGATGATGTTGATAATGGGACTCTTGTTCTTAATGATGACGGAACTTTCACTTATATTCCTAATCCAAACTTTACTGGTGATGATACTTTTACTTATGAAGTTTGTGATGCTACTCCAACTTGTGCAACTGCTGTGGTAACAATAACAGTTAATCCTGTAAATGACCCAATATACGCAAACGATGATATTGCTTCTGTTAACGAAGATGGTACTCTTAATGGAACAACTGTTCTTGATAACGATGGTGATGATGATGGTAGCATTTTAAATATTAACACTGTTCCGATAATTAATACTCAACACGGTGATTTAATAATAAATTCTGACGGAACTTACACTTATATTCCTGATGATAATTATTATGGCGATGATTACTTTGTTTACGAAGTTTGTAATGACGAAACTCCTCAAGAGTGCACCACTGCTACGGTTGTTATTACTGTTAATCCGGTTAACGACGAACCTTATGCAATAGACGATTATGTATCAACTGATATGGGTGCCCCTGTTTCTGGTAATGTAATACCTAATGATTTTGATATTGATGAAGATGATTTAATTGTAAACACAACACTTCTTTCTGATCCTACAAATGGTTCTGTTGTTATCAATGCTGACGGAAGTTTTATTTATACTCCTAATACTGATTTTATTGGAACTGATGTTTTTATATATGAAGTTTGCGATAATGGAGTGCCTCAACTTTGCTCTCATGCAATTGTTTATGTAACTGTTACCGAACAAGGTGATTTATTTGCAAACGATGATTATGCTGAGGTTGACGAAGACGGAACTCTTAACGGTTCTTCTGTTCTGGATAACGATGGCGACAACGATGGCAGTATTTTAATTGTTAATACTACTCCTGTTGATGATGTTAATAATGGAACTCTTGTTTTCAACGATGATGGAACATATACTTATACTCCTGATGAAGATTTCTTTGGAGAGGATAGTTTTACTTACGAAGTTTGTAACGATGAAACTCCTCAACAATGCGAAACTGCAACTGTAATAATAGTTGTTAATCCTGTTAATGATGCTCCTAATGCAGAAGACGATATAGTTTATACTAATCCGGGTACCGAAATTTCCGGAAATGTTCTTCCAAATGATGATGATACTGAAGGAGATGATTTAACTGTTAACACTACTCCTCTTTCGGGACCTGATAATGGCGAAATCGTAATAAATGATGATGGAACTTTTACTTATATTCCTGATGATGGTTTTGTTGGCTCTGACACAATTGTTTACCAAGTTTGCGATAACGGCGTGCCACAAGAATGTGATACTGCTTATATAATAATCGAAGTACTTGATGACGGAACTCTCTATGCTAATGATGATTATGCAATTGTAAACGAAGACGGAAATTTAATTGGTACTACTGTTCTTGTTAACGATGGTGATAGCAACGGAAGCACTTTAACTGTAAATACTTCTGCTGTTAATGATGTTAATAACGGAACATTAGTATTAAATTCTGATGGAACTTATACTTATACTCCTGATCCTGATTTTACAGGTCAAGACAGCTTTACTTATGAAGTTTGTAACGATGAAGATCCGATTGAATGTGCAACTGCTACAGTTACTATTACTGTATTGCCTGATAATGATAATTTATTTGCAAATGATGATATAGCAAGCGTTGACGAAGATGGTGTGCTTTTCGGTTCTACTGTTCTAGTTAATGATGGTGATAACGACGGAGGAAACTTAATTGTTTCAATTATTCCTGTTAATTATCCTGAAAATGGAACTGTTACAATCAACGAAGATGGTACTTACACTTACGTTCCATTCCCTGATTTTAACGGTGAAGACAGTTTTACTTATCAAGTTTGTAATGATGAAAATCCGCAAGAATGCGAAATTGCAACTGTAACAATTACTGTTAATCCGGTAAATGATGCTCCTAACGCCGAAGATGATTTGATTTTTGTTGACGAAGGTGGCATTGTAACAGGTGACGTTCTTCCTAACGATGACGATGTTGATGGAGATGATTTAACTGTAAACACAACTCCTCTTTCTGGTCCGGATAATGGCGAAATCGTAATAAATGACGATGGAACTTTTACTTATATTCCTGACGATGGGTTTGTGGGAACCGACACAATTGTTTACGAAGTGTGTGATAATGGTGATCCTCAACAATGTGATAGTGCATACATTATTATCGAAGTAATTGGTGCAGGTACTTTGTTTGCTAATGATGATTATGTTCAAATTGATGAAGACGAAATTCTTAATGGAACTACTGTTCTTGTTAATGACGGCGATAGCGATGGAAGTACTTTAACTGTTAATTCTACTCCTGTTGACGATGTTGAAAATGGAACACTTGTTCTAAATTCTGATGGAACTTTTACATATACTCCTGATCCGGACTTTAACGGCGAAGATATATTTGTGTATGAAGTTTGTAACGACGAAGATCCTCAAGAATGTTCTACTGCAACAGTTATTATTACTGTTAATCCTGTAAATGATGCTCCAAATGCCCAAGATGATATTATTTTCACTGAAGAAGATGTTGTTGTTACCGGTAATGTTCTACCTAATGATGATGACATAGACGGAGACGACTTAACTGTAAACACAACTCCTCTATCGGGTCCGGATAATGGTGAAATCGTAATAAATGACGATGGAACTTTTACTTATACTCCTGATCCCGGTTTTGTTGGAACTGATACTATTGTTTACGAAGTTTGTGATAATGGTGTGCCTCAACAATGTGATAGTGCATACATTATTATCGAAGTTGGTGCAGTAGGAGTTTTATATGCTAATGACGATTTTAGAACAGTTAACGAAGATAACATTCTTTATGGTGCTACTGTTTTAGAAAATGATGGCGATAGCGACGGAAGTGTAATTACTGTTAACACTAATCCTGTTTCTAATGTTTCGCATGGTATTCTTACTTTAAATTGGAATGGTTCTTTTACTTATTCTCCTGACCCTAATTATTTTGGAGAAGACCAATTTACCTACGAAATTTCTAATGACGAAACTCCTCAGGAATTTGCTCAAGCTACTGTATTTATAACAGTTAACCCCGTTAACGATCCTCCTTTGGCTGTTGACGATTATGTTACTGTTGTTGCAAATGGGTTTGTTTCTGACAATGTTCTTAATAATGACAGTGATATTGATGGTGATAATTTGATTGTTAATACAACTCCAATTTCTGATCCTACTAATGGAACTGTTAATTTGAATGCTGATGGCTCTTTTACATATACTCCAAATGTTGATTTTATTGGAACTGATTATTTCGTTTACGAAGTATGCGACGACGGTTTGCCTCAACTTTGTTCTCAAGCATTAGTAATTATCACTGTAACAGAAGATAATGTGCCTCTTGTTGCTAACGATGATGCTGTTAGTGTTAACGAAGATGAAATTTTAGAAGGCTCTACTGTTCTTGCTAACGATGTTGATGATCCGGCTAATACATTAACTGTTAATACTAATCCGGTTGTTGATGTAACTAATGGTACTCTTGTATTAAATTCTGATGGAACATTTACTTATACTCCTAATGAAGATTATTTCGGAACTGATATGTTTGAGTATGAAGTTTCTAACGATGAAAATCCACAAGAAACTGATGTAGCCACTGTTACAATTACTGTTAATCCTGTAAATGATGATCCTATTGCCGTTAATGATACTTTAAGTGGTAATGTTGACCAAGATATTTCAGGTGATGTTTCTGTTAATGACTTAGGATTAGGTGATAAACCTGTTGTTTTTACTGTTGATACTGACCCAATAAATGGTGTAGTTGACTTTAACGACGATGGTACTTTCACTTATTCTCCTGATGCTAATTTTAACGGACAAGACAGTATAGTTTACATAGTAACCGACTTAGACGGACAAACTTCGAAAGCAACAATTTTATTAGATGTTATCCCTGTTGTTACTTATGATGTGGTTGTTCCCGAAGGTTTTTCTCCTAATGGTGATGGAATAAACGAATTCTTTGAAATTGAAGGACTTGAAAACTATCCTAATAATACAATTGTAATTATTAACCGTTGGGGAAATAAATTATACGAAGCAGCTCCATACAACAACGATTGGGACGGAACTAATTTATTTGGTGTTTCGGTTGGTGACAATAATCTGCCTGAAGCTACATACTTCTATATCTTAGATTTAGGCGACGGTTCTGCTCCTATTAAAGGTTATATTTACTTGAAAAAATAATTAGCAATTTTAAAAGTTTGCAAAGCAATATAATATTTTAATTGCTTTGCGAACTTTATATATGTAAAATTAAAAAAAAACTATCTCATGAAAAAAATTTATATATTATTATTAGTTTTTCTAATAAGTTCGGTCGAGATTTTTGCACAACAAGATCCAATGTTTACTCATTATATGGATAATACTATTGCAATAAATCCAGCTTATGCCGGAAGCAGAGATGCTCTAACAATATTGGCTTTGCATCGTTCGCAATGGGTGGGCTTTGATGGTGCTCCTATAACTCAAACTTTAACTGTTCATTCACCTGTTTTTTCTCCGAATACCGGTTTAGGTGTTTCTATTTTAAACGACAAGATTGGTCCCGTTAATAATACTTCAATGTATGTAGATTTTTCATACAGAATAAAATTTGATCACTCTTACTTGGCATTCGGTTTAAAATCAGGTGTTAATTTAATGAAAGTCGGATTGCAAGATATTGATTTAATTGATCCTTCTGATCCGGCTTATTCTCTTGATTATCAAAGTGCTTTTATGCCTAATTTTGGTGCAGGAATGTATTATTACACTGATAGATTTTATCTCGGTCTTTCGGTTCCTAAAATATTACAAAACAATCTTTTTAACAGCACTGTTGACCAAGATTTACTACAAGCCGTGCGACACTACTTTTTTATCGCTGGTGCATATTTTAATCTAAGCGATAATTTAAAGTTTAAACCTACTACTTTTGTTAAAGTTGTTCCCGCTGCTCCGGTTGAAATGGACTTAACTGGTACTTTTATTTATCAAGATAAAATAATGGCCGGACTAATGTATCGTACCGGCGATGCTGCAGGGGTTTTACTTGGCGTTTATCTAACTCCTCAAATTACTCTTGGATACTCATTTGACTGGTCTATGACCAATACTACAGGTGTTTATAATGGCGGTAGTCATGAAGTTTTACTTAGATATGATTTCTTCTTTATTCAACAAAAGAAAATTCGTTCTCCAAGATACTTCTAATTTTTACAGTAATTGCTACGGTATTTAATTAAATATTCATAGCTAATATTAAATATACAAAAATTTAAGAATATGAAACTAAAAATATTATTTTTAACATTTATCCTTGCTTTTAGTTGGTCTTCTTCTTTTTCGCAGGCTTCAACTACTGTGAAAAAAGGGAAAAAGTATTTTGGACTATACAACTATTTTTCTGCAATAGATAAATTTGAACCCTTAACGGATAAAACTATTGAAATAAAACGCGAGCTCGCTTTAAGTTATTTTAATACCGGACAGTATGAAATGGCAGAAAAATATTTTGCCGAAGTTGTTCTTGATGATCAAAAAACTATTGATGATGTTTACGATTATGTAAAAATTTTATTGATAAATGAAAAATATCAAGAAGCCGAAAAATGGATGGAAACCTTTAAACTATTAGCTCCACAAGACTCAAGAGCTCAATTATTTGCATCTAATAAAGGTTTTTACAACCATTTAAAACAAGATAAAGGTTATTTTGCAATTAAATGCCTTGATTTTAACACTGATGATGAAGATTTTTCGCCTGCTTTTTACAAAAATAAAATCGTTTTTTCTTCTACTCGTCAGGGTATTAAGCCTGTGAAAAGAAAATGGGCATGGAATAATCTTCCTTTTCTTGATTTTTATATTGCCGATATTGACTCAAACTCAACCGAATTTGTTTCATACGAACAATTTAACTTTAATAAAAAATTTCATGAAGGCACTGTTACTTTCAATAATTCAGGTGATTATATGATTTTTACTTCTAATAATTACAAAAACACCAGTGCCGATGGAGTTTATAAACTTGATATGTTTTACAGTGAATTTAAAAATAACAAATGGCAAAGACCTAAACCTATGCCTTTTAATAGTTCCGAATATTCTGTTGGACACCCTTCACTTACGGCAGATGGAAACGTTCTGTTTTTTGCCTCTGATATGCCCGGCGGTTTAGGTGGTGTTGACATATATGTTACTACCAGAAATGCCGATGGCTCGTGGTCGCAACCTTCTAACTTAGGTGCTGATATTAATACAGAAGCTAATGAAATGTTCCCTTTTATTCATTCTGATGGTTATTTGTTTTTTGCTTCTAATGGTCGTCCCGGATTAGGTGGCTTAGATTTATTTGTTGCACAAAAAAACGGCTCTTCTTTCGGAATGGCAAAAAATCTGGGTTATCCTGTAAATACAAATTTTGATGATTTTGCTCTGATTTTTGACGATCAAATGAATAAAGGATATTTTTCTTCAAACAGAATATCCGGAAAGGGAAACGACGATATTTATAGTATCGAATTATTGGTGCCATTCTTCTCTAAAAAAATTATCGAAGGTGTTGCAAAAGATGATGCCGGAAATATTTTGGACAGTGTTGTTGTTGTTTTGTTTGATAATTCCGGAAATATTTTGAGCACTGTTACAACAGAAGCTAACGGAAGTTTTAAATTTACTGTTTCTGCTGATCAAACTTTTACTCTAACAGGTGAAAAACCTGATTATAAAAATGATGCGAAAGTAGTAAGTACCCGAACTCCTGATCCTACAATTCAAACTGAGTTGATTTTGGCTGCTGTTCCTAATTTCTATTTTTATGGTTTAATTCAAGATTTTTCTACAAATGAACCTATTGATGACGTTACTGTTATATTAACAAATAAAACTGTTACAAATTTATATAATTTTAGTACTGATACTATTGGAGAGTTTACTTCTGATATTAACGGAGCATCTTTAGACTCTGTTCATCAATACGAAATTACTATTAAAAAAGACGGCTATATTCCTGTAAATAAGACATTTACCGTAATGTATGACCATGTTGGACAATATGATATTAACGATTACTTAGATGCAAAACTTCATAAATTAAACATAGGAGACGATATTGCTAAAGCTCTAGATGTTCAACCTATCTATTTTGATTTAAGCAAATGGAATATCCGTGCTGATGCTGCAATCGAACTCGATAAAATTGTTAAAGTAATGAATGATTATCCTACTTTGGTTATCGAGCTTGGTTCGCATACAGATTCTCGTGGTAGCGATGCTTCTAATCAAACTCTTTCTCAAAAACGAGCTTCTTCTTCGGCTGATTATATTAAACAAAGAATTACAAATCCCAACCGCATTACCGGAAAAGGTTATGGCGAAACAACTAATTTTGTTGTAACTCAAGAAGTTCATGATGAGTACAGCTTTTTACCAGTTGGGCAGATACTTGATAATGCTTTTATTTATAGTTTAACTACAAGCCAGCAACAAATTGCTCATCAGTTAAATCGTAGAACTGAGTTTAAAATTGTAAGTTTCTAATTTCTTTCATGATATGTAAATTGAAAAGCTGCCTTCGGGTGGCTTTTTTTTATCTCTCTATATTGAATTGAAATTTAAAATATCCTTTAAATAAATTTATTTTATATTTGTACTAAGAATTTAAATGATATAGAATAGATGACTTATTAATAATTTTAATGTTTTTTTCTAAGCCTTCATCATTTGTTTGAACAATTTTTGTTTGATCTAATTTTTTTTTTTGACTTAGTGGAATAATAATTGTAATAAGTAATATTTAGAAGTTAATCAACTTTTAATCATGCATTTAAAACTTAAAATCATTATTTTTATACACTTTATTGAACAAAAAATCAAATTATGAGCAAATTCAGTATTTTATTTTTGTTAATTGTATTTCTAACTTTAAGTTGTAAAAACTCTGTTAACAAGTCCGATAGCAATTCTGATAATAACATAAATACAACTACAACTTCCATTCAACAAAACAATGTTGATGTTAATGAGAATACTAAACAGGCTTTAGTTCTTGAACATCTTCCGAATATAATAAAAAAATATAATTCAGATTTTTATCAGGATTTTTTAGCTTATCTGAATCTTTTAAATTCTTTTATTGATACAGAGGATAAAGTACTGATTGTGTTAGCTATGAGAGATAGCATGATGGTAGAAATGTCAACAATTATTGATAATTATTACTACAATGAAGGAGAAGCAGACTGGGATACATGGGCTTTAGTTGATAAAGAACTTGACACAATAGGGTTTTGGACTATTTATGCCGAAGGAATGTTTGTTGCTTTAGATGTGGCTCCAATCCTCGAAAACGAAATAGAACAATACACTTCCGAAGAATTTAAAACTTATATTGATTTTAAAAACAAGTTTTCTCAATCGCTTGGTGGAGAATATCCATTTATGAATGTTTCTGTATATTATCCGGCTATTATGGCAGGCGAAAAAATGTATAAAAATTTCAAATCCTCTAAATATTTTGATTTAATTTATGATGATTATTTGAATTGTTTATCTATTGTTACCGATATGCACAAAGTTAGTTTTGGTTCATCAAGTTCAGATTGTTTTTATTCAAATTTAACTTACAGTTTTTATCCTTTTGCTACATCTTGCGATGATTTAGAGTTTATTATTGACGAATATCCAAATTCAATGTTTATTCCGATATTCAAAAAAATCACCAATAATATGTCTGTAATTGATGTTGATACCGATAATGAAAATGCTAAAGCCGAAGTTTTTGCTGTTGTTATTGATAAATTTGATAATTATAAAGATGCCGGCGATAAAATTTTTGAATTCCTGCATCAAGGTAAAGACATAGTTCACAATTTATCTTTAAAAAACAATAACGACGAAACACTATATTATACTTGTTACCGATTTTATTCTAATAAACAAAAGGCTGAAGATGCTCTAAAAAATATTAAATCGGATTTTCCTAATGCTAAAATATTACATGTCATAGTATTAGATGATTTTGGATCAGCTATAATTGTTGACTAAAAAAACAAAAAACAATCTTATGAAACGAATATTTTTAACTTCAATTATGTCGCTTTTGATATTGATTTCAAACGCACAACAAATTAACCTGAAATTGTTGCCGGATATTATTTCAAGTTCTGACCAAAATATTGAACAAAAGTTTACCGAATATTTTAGTGCTTTAACAGGTAGTGTAACCAATGAATCGGATATTAATATCATTTTTGAACTCAGAGATAGTATTTTAATTGATTTACAAAGAGTTATAGAAAATTATTACTATGCAATGGATCAACATCAATATCAAACATGGGAAAATGTTGAAATAGAATTAGATACAATTGGTTTTAGAGTTATTTATGCCGAGGGTATTTATGTTGGACTTGATGTTGCTCCTATTTTAGTTCCTAAGATAAAAAAATATGCTTCGGAAGAATTTAAACTTTATGCAAATTTCAGAAATGAATATGCAAAATCACTTGGTGGAGAATATCCTTTTGCGAATGTTTATGGTGCTTTTAATGTAGTATATGCCGGCGAAAAATTAATAAAAAACTATCCTCAATCATACTATACTCAACTTATTGTTGATGATTTTATGAATAGTTTATTTTTGGTTACCGATATTCATAAAGCTACAACCTCAAGCGATGGTGTAAGTGGTTGCTATTACAGTGATTTTACATATCAATTTTATCCATATTTTTCTGACTGTTCGGCTATAGAAAAAATTATTGTAGAAAAACCAAACTCTTCATATATCAATATTTTAAAAGAATTGTACGGTAATATGTCTGATATTTTTATTCAGGAAAATAAACCTAAAGAATTATCAGTTATCTATGCTGTTGTAACCGATAAATCAGATTCAAGAGATATTATTACTGAAAAAATTTACAATTATCTTAATTCAGGTTTTGGAATTGTACATAATCTGACGATTGATAATGGCTCAGTTACAGAATATTACGCATGTTATAGATTCTATTCTGATAAATCAAAGGCAGAAGTAGCATTAAATATTATAAAACCAGATTTCCCGGAATCAAAAATTATTGAAATTTTAGTTGTTGATCCTTATCAAAATGCAAAAATGCGTAATAATCAGTAAAAAAACACATTTTATTAATAATTTATTTTTTGCATTAAAAATCACGTCATAAAAATCAACTCATTGTTATGTAGAGTGTGTTTTTTTGACGTGATTTATTTGTTGTTTAGAGAAGAACTAACCTAATCCGGGAAAAGCATCAACAAATTGAACTTTAAAATCACCAAAGGCATTTACAATTTCTACAGTAAAATCGGGGAAAGCATCAACAATTTCCCATTGTCCGCAGCTATCAGCAAAAGCATTTACTTTTTCTACTTTTAAATCCGGAAATGAGTCAACAACTTCGATTTTAAAATCGGCAAAAGCCGAAACAATTTGCACTTTACCGTAAAGTTTTTTTCCGTTTAATGTACAATCGCTATCTATCATTTTTTTCTGTTTTGATTAGATAGCAAATCTACAAAAAATAATCGACAAATAATCTTTTTTTATTGAATGGATAAATTTTTACCTTTGACTAAAAAATGAAAAAATTATCGCTTTTTTTTATCATGTTTTCAATGATTTTTGTATCATGTAAAACGCAAAAAGATGTAAATCAAGTAGTTTATAATGAGGTAGTTAATCAAAAAATTTTATACGGAAATATTAACCGCAACGGAATGATGAAAAAACCTTTTAAAGACTGGTTTAGAACAGAATACGATGCATACACTCCCGATCAAACATCAATTGATTTTTTAAAAAACAGAATTCCGGATAATGCAAAATTTGTTATTGTTCTTGCGTCGTGGTGTCCGGACAGTAGAAGAGAAGTGCCTCGTTTTTTTAAAATACTTGATGCTATAGATTTTGACCAAAGCAGAGTATCTGTTATTGCCGTTGATAAAGATTTTTATGCCGGAGATAATGTTGATGTTGCTCAATATCAAATAGATAAAGTTCCTACTTTTATTTATTATCATTACGGCTATGAAGCAGGCAGAATTGTAGAATCGCCACAAATTAGCTTAGAAAAAGACCTCGTTGATTTTTCTAAACGTAAAGGAAAGAATTAATTTTTTATTTGTTGTTTCATAAAAGCTCACTAAAATTTTTCAAGTGAGCTTTTCATCATCTTGATATTTCAATTAATTTTATTAAAAACAAAAAAAGATCAATCAGAACTATAACTTTATCTGTTTACAATGTATATAATCGTCAAAATCCGTTTTATTACTATTTGGAGAAAGACAGTCAAAATAATTGGCATCTATATCAACAAAGTATGCTTTCAATTATTCCGTCGGTGAGTTACAGTTTAAAATTTTGACATAAAAATACCCTAAAGTAAAATCATCTTTAGGGTATTTTAAAAAATTAGTTATTGTGCAATAGTCATGTGTTTACTTAAAAAAGTTTCCATTGCTCTATAAAATTCAAATCTGTTTTCTTCGTTATGGAAACCGTGTCCTTCGTCCATTTTTACAAGATATTCAACATCAACACCTCGGTCTTTAAGTGCTTGTACCATCTGATCAGATTCATCTTTATTTACACGAGGATCATTAGCACCTTGAGCAATAAATAACGGAGTTATTATTTGTTCAACATGAAAAACAGGCGAAACAGCTGTCATAGCCACACTATCAGCAACAGGATCTCCAACCATTTCGTACATCATATCAAGCATTGGTTTCCAGTACGGAGGAATAGTTTTCATAAATGTAAACATGTTTGAAACACCTACGTAATCAATTGCACAACAGTATAATTCGGGTTCTTTAACAATCCCCATAAGAGTTGCATATCCGCCGTAGCTTCCACCATAAATAGCAATACGTTTGGGGTCAGCAATTTCTTGGTCAATTAACCATTGAGTTGCATCTGTAATATCATCTTGCATAGTTAGTCCCCATTGTTTAAATGATTTTGTCCAAAAATCTTTTCCATATCCGGTTGAACCTCTAAAATTGACCTGAAGAACGGCATATCCTCTGTTAGCCAAAAATTGAACTTCGGGATTAAATCCCCAATTATCGCGAGCCCAAGGACCTCCGTGAACATTTATTACAACAGGTAAATCTTTTGCGTTGTCCATTGTTAACCCTTTGGGTAAAGTAAGATAACCATGAATAGTTAATCCGTCGCGGGTTTGATAAGTAATAGGTTCCATAGTAGCCATTTCATCTTCGATAATCCATGGACTTAAGTCGGCTAATTTTTGAATATTTTTATTTGTTAAATCATACAAATAATACGCTCCTCGAGATTTATCGCTATAAGTACGTACAATAAACATATCTTCATCTAAATTACGAGAGGTTATAACAACTTCGTAATCAGGTAATTGAGTTTGCAGGTCGGTGTAAATTTGTTTGTATTCATCGTCAAAGAAATTCATTTGACGTTTCCAAGAAGTATATGCAGCATAAGTAAGCACTTTACGTTTACGAGAGTATGAAACACCACTTAAATCGTAGTCGTTATTTTCATATAACATTTTTTCTTCTTTGGTTTCAATATTGTATTCTACTAAAGCGGTTTTATCGCGATTGATATTTGTAATTACATATAAATTTTTATTATCAAAAGTGAATAAATAAGGGCTGAAAGAATCTTTAAACGAAGTTTTAATTATTTCAGTCCAGTCATCATCTTCAGTTTCACGATACAGAACTTGAGTTTCAATACCGTTAATGATAGCATAAGCAATACGAAGTTTGCCATCGTGGTCGGTTAGCCAACCTTGAATATTACCCGGATTTTCGGCAATCATTTCCATTTCACCGGAAGAAAGATATAAACGATAAACGTCAAAAACTTGTGGATTTCGTTGATTTAAACCAATAAGCATTTCATCAGGAATATCGGTTAAAGGGTCAATTATTTGAGTTCTTACGCCATCAAAAGCAGTGTAACAAACTGTGTCAGTTCCGTCTATATTTACACCATATAGTCTGTAATTTTCGTCACCTCCATTGTCTTTCAAAAAAACAATACGATCATTGTTTGCCCAAAAATAACCTGCAATATCTCTGTCGGTTAAGTCGGTAAGCCTTGTAGCCGTTGTGTCGTTAATACTACGAACAAAAATATTCATTCGTTGGTTGTGTGGTGCTAAAAAAGCAAGATTTTCACCGTCGGGCGAAAGTTGGAATGATGATTTTTCGGGATTTTTAAAAAAATCTTCAAGTGGTGTTTGATTCATATCAACATCGTTTTGTGTATTGTTATCATTAGTATTATTGTTGCACGATGCAAAAACAATAGTAAAAATAACAATTAAATAAAAAAATCGTTTCATAATTCAAATTTTGGGATTTATAATTTTGTTCCAAGTCTTTAGTTTTCTGGTTGTGAGTTTCGGATTTCAGTTTTCAGCTTTCGGATTTTTTGTTTCGAGTTTTACTTTTTACTCTCAGACGTTTAAGTATCCAAAAAGTTACAATAATTTTGTTTTATCTTTAAAATTTTGAGTAATTTCTTCAAAAAGGTTATGATTTGCAGAAGTACTAATTGTTTCAGAATATTCTTTAATAGCCTCTAAATAAGCACTTTCATAAACTATAAAATCGTTTACCGACATATCGGCGGTATATTCTTCTTGAATTGATTTTTCAAGAATACTATCTTCAAGATTTAGCAATTCTTCTTTTTCTTTAATTAGTTTTTGAGTAACAAGATGATTTTCTTTAAGCTTTAAAAGTTCACTTTTAGCTTTTGTATAAAATTCAATTTTTGATTGTTCAAGACCAACAATATATTCATATCTTTTTATTAAAGAATTGTATTCTTTTAGTAGTCGAACATCAGAAGTACCCTGTAATTGCAATTTAAGCTCGCTAATTTTGTTCCAACTATTAGTAATAACGTCTCCATGTTTTTTTATGTAATCGCCAACAGTAATAATTTGTTGCATTATTTCGGCAAGTCTATTGTCATTTTTATAAACTTGTTCATCTTTTTTATATTCATTTTCGGCAATTCGGCTTTGTTGCTCTGGCGTTGGAGTTTGTTCCTGAGCCAGCGAAATAATCAAATTCCATAATTTTTTTATTTTAAGAATTTCATAAGCATTAAGCAATAAATCCATGGTTGTAACGTAATCTTTTGTTTTATAAGTTTTAAGAGCACGTTGAAGGTAATTTTTTGCACGACGTGTTTTAGATGAAATTTTACTTGACCAAACAAGAAGAGCAATAACTCCGGCTATTGTCACAATTAAAGCAATAGACATTAATCCGGCAAATTTGCCTATACTTTGTAACATTAAAATCAATAGTACTATTGAAAAAATTTGCAATATTTTGAATGCTTTAACAGAAATTTCTTTTGTAAGTTGTTTTAAATCTTTTTCAAAAGCCGAAACTTTTGGAGCAGACCCAAAAACGTATTTGTCTAAAAAAGTGTCAACATATTTTCGTATGTCATGTTTGTCTAAATCGTGAGGCATTTTTAGTGAATTATAAGTATATAAAATTAAAATGTGAACTATTTATGATTTTTCAATCAATTTTTTTCTTAGAGTCTCAAAATCATCGGATAACCAAAAAGAAAACATTGATGCAAATCTAACTGCAAAATTTTGATTAATAAAATTATTTTGGTCATCTTTTTTAAGTAAAAAACTATTAAGACCGTATTTGTGAACCGTTTGCAGGTTTGCTGTAAGTTCTTTTGAAGTTAAAAATATTGCACGCACAGCCGACACAGGATCATTATTAAACAATATTCCAACCCTATCAGCCGAAATTTGCATCATGCGCGAAACGGCAATTAATTGGTCGTTTGAGCTGTCGTCTTTTGCACTTGGAATATTTACTGAACCGATAAGTTGCGATGCTAGGTGTAATATTCCTTCGCTTTTATTACTAAAATTGGCAATGGTTCCGGCTTTAGACAAAATTTGAGTAATTTGCTGATTATTATTTAAAAAATTAGACATAATTTTAATTTTTGCTGCATTTTTGGCTACTAAACTTATTCCGCCGGCAAATGGAATTAAATCTATTAAAGTATTAACTACAATATTTCCTTTATCCATTGCTCCACGCCAAACATCATTTGATGTAATACGAGCAAAATTAAAATACAGGTATGCAAATTCGGTTGCTATAACAAATCGTAATTCATTATAAGTCAAAAAATAGAGGCTATCAGGGTTAAGATGTTCGCTTCCAATTACTAAAAAAGAAACATCACCTTCGTATGCTTTAATTCCTACTGAATCGTTTCCGTGTGAAATAAACACTTCTATGCTACTGAAACCAAAAAAATGCAGTAAATCAGCAATAATATCACCAACTTGTTCGTATTTTACAGGACTAAAATTTTCGGCATAACTTTTAACTGCCGAAAAATCAGGTTTTTTATATGCCGAAACCCATTTCTGAAACGAATTTAACGCTCCTTTTTTTCGTAAACTTGGATGTTTTAATAATTCTAAGTCTTTTTTTTCTAAAGAATTTGTTTTTTGTGGTTTATACGTTTCAATAGCCGATAAACCTTCTTCTTTTAAAATTTTCAGAAGCACATTAGCTTTATTTTTTAAAGTTTCATCGTTTACTCCGGTTAATTTATAAATTCTATTGATAGCTAAAGGTTGAAGTTCGGCAACTTGTTTAGTGAAAAGTTCAGCATCTTCTTTATTTTGAGTTTTTGCTAACAACTCAAGCAGAATAACTTTTAAAAATTGTCCGCTAAAATGTCCTGTTGGATCAACATGTTCTGATGGCAATAAATTTCCAACTTCTTGGTCGGGTAGTTTTTTAAGGTTTGCACTTAATATTTTTTCAGCTTCGTTATATTTTTCGAGAACAATTAAATGTTTACAATATTCTATATCAAAAAACATAATATTTAACAAGTCTTTTTCTTTACTAACTGCTAATTGGTGAACTAACTTATGCAGAGGTAAGATTTTTTTTAAATGATTTAGGTTTTCGGCTGAAGATAACAACATTTTTACAATAAAAACTCCTTGCTCCACATTCGGTAGCCAGTCATTAAACCAAAAAGTAAGTTGTTCTTCGGCTTCTGTTTGATTTAAAAGTTCTAAAAGTAATTTGTTTAGTTTGTCATCTTCCGAATATTCTTTGGTTGCTTTTTGTTTATCTTCTATAAAATTAAGCAAGAAAATAGTTAAAGGATCTGTTATATCATTAGTTAGAGTTAACAAAAGTTTAGCAAAGCCATAATGTTTAAATCCTGTTTTGCTATTTTTTACATTTAATTCTGCAATTTCTTTTATTCTTGCTTTGTTTTCTAATGTAACAATTTTTTCTAATTGAGAATACAATGTTGAATTAGTTAAGGAAGGCGTCCATTCATATTCATCAACAATAATGGAATTTCTGATTGATTTTTTTACAGTTAAGTTTCTGTTTTTTAAATCTATAGCATCAATAACGCTTCCATTTTTATCAAAACCAATTAAAAGGGCATCAAAATTTGTTAAAATATAAAACCATGTTATTTTTTTATAGAAATCGTTTTCTGAACCCGAACTTTTAATAGCAGATACATTTAACCATGCTAACAGAACCTCATTTTCCTGAAGTTCGGTTAAAATAAATTGCTGATATTTAGATGTTAAATTTTCAACAAAATAATTTTCGTTCGAAACATATTTTAATTTTACAGCTTCGGATTCATTTTCGTGAACAAATTCAAAAATGAATTTTTCAATATTATCAACAAAAAGATTGCTAAAAAAGCCTGATTTTTCATTTTTGGGGTCAATTTTTGGCTCTTCAAACCATTCAGGTTGCAAAAACATGAACGAAAAACAGGTTGTATTTTTATCTAAAACTAAAGCCATTGGTTTAGAAATGCCTAAAAATTTAGCTATCCCTTTTTTGGGTTTTAAAAATAAAATTTTGACATCAAGTATTTCTGTTACATCAACTTCAAGTTTATGTTCATCTTCAAACCATTTTTTAAGAGCATTTGAAATTTTTTCAATTTTAATATTACTTGAAATGTGATAACTTTTACCAATTTTAAACAATAAATATCTGATATAGTCGAATTTATCTTCTTCGGTAACCAGCAAAAGCTTTTCAGCATCAGAAAACCGTTCTATTAACTCTTTACGTAGTTGATTATGCTCAAAAAAATTTCTTTGCATTTTAAAAGATTTATAATTTTCGGGTAAAGATAATACATTTAAAAAAGAAAAAACAAATAGTTTTTATATTTAGTTTTTCACCTTAGCCCATTTTTCATGTATTTTTTGCAATTTATTTGGGTTAGTAATATAACTTTCAACATAACCACAATCAATACATACATAGTATTCTAAAGCAGCAAAGTAAAATGCTGTTATTTTTAAATTTGATCCTCCTTGAGGAATTATAGTTTCGTTATAATACACCTCTGCTGAGTTACATTTGGGGTAAATTCCTTTTTTTATTTTTTATTCAAAAATAGTTTTTTTTGATATAGAAATGAGCAACATAACCTGTAAATTCAACATCTTATAAAAAATAACCTAAATACCCTTAAAAATAACTTAAAGTTACTTCTGTTAAAAAAAAAGCTTAATGAAGGATAAAAACTTCATTTAAAAAATAAATTAAAACACTAATAATAAGCATATTAGACAAAAATAATTATTAAAAATAAAAAAAGTTTGATTATTTTTCAGGGTATATCAATTTTGTTGTGTAATAGAACCAAATAACAAAATTATTAACAATTAAAATTTAAAAACATGAAAAAATTAAGTTTAGTATTAACAGCAATGTTGTTTGCAATGTTTATTTTTACAAGTTGCCAAAAAGACAATAATTTCGACAAAAACGCACTTCCATCAACCTTTAAAGTTGATATTCCTGATGCTATTAGTAGTAAAAATGTTCAAAAATCTGCAAAAGTAGATCAATTAAGCGGCGATGAAATTTACCAACATTTACGGTTTTTTATAGCCGTTGGCGAAGGAGCAGCCGACATTGTACAAGATTTAATTTGGGGTATTGCAACTTACGATCTTGATAAAGCTATGAGTTTTTCATATACAAGTGATGACGATGGAAGAGTAAAAAATCTTAATGTTATTGAAAATGTTCAATATAACGGCAAAAATTGGGCATTTCAACTAACTATAAGTGATGCTCTTGAAGAAGGTGGTGATCATAATGGTATTGGTTTGCAAATTTTTTGGAATAATAACCCAATAGATGGTATATCTATCCTTTACCCTTATAATGTAAACCGCTCGGATACTGCCGAAGCGTGGACAAAAGGAATGTTCCTAATAGAATACAGCGAAACCGGTGAATACGGATACGAAAAATCAATGATTGTTTCTATAGCTGAACTTCCTCTTTTAGGTGTTGATGAATACGAAATGAGTTCTCTTAAAATGTTTGTTGGCAAAAATGGCGATGTAGTTGATGTTTACGGAAACAGTGCTCACCCAAATGCAACTTTATTTAATGGTGGCAATGGTTTTGATTGGGCTTTTGTTGCATCGGGTAACCAGATTTCTGATTTAGCAGTTGCCGAAGTTGGCTTACCTGCCTATAATTTAGATCAAAGTAGCCGCGAGATTCTACTTAAAGATAATTCAATTCACAATGTTTTTTCAACTTTAATAAGTGATTGGTATTTTCAAGAATACGGTTCGGAAATAGACTCTCTTACACTTGCAGCTTATCTTGAAAATGTACAAGCTCCGGGTTTCTTTAACAAAGATGGTTTTATTGGCTCGGGTACAGCTCCAACAAGCGATTTTGATGTGCTTATTTCAAACATAAATGCACTAAGTCCTTTTAACCCGCTATCTATTGCAAATTTATCTATCGTTTTTAAAGACGAATATTTGGCTAATTAAAATTTTAGAATTTAAATTGGTAAAACCCGGCAATTGTCGGGTTTTTTATGGATACGCAAGATATGGCAACTCTTCTAATTCTTTAATAACATAAAAATAATTTTTGTTTAAAAATGTATATTCAATTAATGCTTCACCATTAAAATCTATTGGAGGATCGGCAACATTATAATCAAGATCGTAATCATCTAAAGAATAACCCTTCCAATAAGCTCTGTACGAAACCCGAAAACTTAAAGTATCATTTTCCGAAAAAGAATCTACAACTTCCTGTTTATTAGACAAATAATAATCAACGGAGTAAAATCTGTCATCTATCCACACCTTGTTTATTTTTAAATTACTTGAATTACAAGTAGTTATAAAATCAAACACGTAATTAGTTCCATATCCCGATTGAGCTTGCCCTCCGGCCCAGCCTTGTTTTGTTGCACTTGTTATATGAAATCCCTCTTGAGCAATTGAACTAAAACCTACGAAAAGAAATAAAACTAAAAACATTTTTTGTGCTTTCATATTTTTCTGTTTTTACAAATCTACAATAATTTGAACTAAATAGAATTTAAAAGATGTTAATTTTTTTCATCAGAAATTATTTATACTTTTACATTCGATTAAAAACCGATAAATTATGATTTTTCTTCAAGAAGTTGCTAAAAGCATTGTAGATAAATGGTCTGAACTTGGAAATTTTTGCATTGTTTGTCCAAATAAACGAACTCAGGATTATCTGAAATTTTATATTTCAAACTTGATAAAAAAGACAATTTGGTCGCCAAAATTTATTAATATTTCGGATATTATTGCTCCCAAAACTGATATTCAAAAAGCAGATGATCTGGTTTTATTAGTTGAGCTCTTTAAAAGTTTTAAAAAAATAATGTCAGAAAGTAAGCATTTTAGTAATCTTGATTTTGAGAAATTTTACGGTATTGGCGAAATTATTCTAAAAGATTTTAATGAAATTGATAATTATTTAGTTGATGTTTCGGATATTTTTAGAAACATGTCTGATATTGAACAAATTAACTACGTTGACGATTATTTAACAGCAGAACAAAAAAAGACGATTGAAGAATTTTTTGGTCATTTTACCGACAGAAATTTAAGCGAAGAAAAAGAGTATTTTCTTGAACTTTGGTCTAAAATTCCTGAGCTATATTCTTTATTTAAACAAAATTTAAAACAAAAAAAGATTGGATATAATGGATTGATAATCAAAGAAATAGTTGAAAAAATTAAAACAGAAGATCTAACTTTTGATGAGTTCGACAAATATTTAATTGTTGGTTTTTATGCCTTAACAAAAGCTCAAAAAGTAGTATTAAAAGACCTTCAAAATTTGCAAAAAGCCAAATTTTTTTGGGATTATGATAATTATTATTACAAAAATTTTGAAAATGAAGCCGGTTTATTCATCAGGCATAATTTAGAGCTATTTTCCGATGATTTAAAAATCAATAGAGACAACTTTTTGAAACAAAAAAACATTTCTCTTATCGGTTTTCCTCTCGAAATTTCGCAAACAAAGGCTCTACCAACAATTTTACAAAAAATGGGAATTGATTTTTCTGATAAAAATAGCCTTTCAAAAACAGCTATTGTTTTGCCCGACGACAAATTACTTTTTCCGGTGCTGCATTCTTTACCTCCCGAAATTAAACAAGTTAATGTTACTTTAGGTTTTCCTTTCAGAAATTCAGGAGTGTTTTCTTTTATTGAAAAATGGTTTAATTTACAACTAAAACTTATAATTAACGAAAAAATATTTTCTGACGATGTATTTAAATTTTACGACAACCAAATTGTAAAAGAATTACTTGCCGAAAGTTACGATTATGTTATTAAAAGATCGTTGGAATTAAAATTAATGTTTTTTGAAGTTGAAGATTTTAAAAAGCTGAACAACAGAATTTTAGATGTTTTATTTAACAGCGAAAATTTAACCTCAGCTGATGTTTTACTCGAAAATATTCTTCTAATTCTTGAAAAAATATTTCGTAGAATATCTAAAAATGACAGAACTGTTGAAACCGAAGCAATTTATCAATTTTATAATCAGATGCTTAATGTTCAAAGTTTATTTAGCGAAGAACTAAAAACCGATAAAGATTTAGTTTCTGTTAAAACAATCCTTAAATTTTTAAAACAGTTGCTGTCGGGTGTGCATATTCCTTTTACCGGAAAAAGCTTAAATGGTTTGCAACTTATGACAATCATGGAAACTCGTAATATCGACTTTGAAAATATTATTGTGCTTAATTTAAATGAACAAATTATCCCTCAAAAAGCTTCGCATAGCAGCTTAATCTCCGAATTTATGCGAAAATCGTTCGGATTACCAGTTTTTATTTATCAGGATTCTATTTTTGCATACTTATTTTATAGAATGCTTCAAAATTCTAAAAATGTTACTCTTACTTATAGCAATTTAATTTCAAATAATAGTGGCGAAATGAGCCGATTTATTCAACAAATATTGAATGAAACCAATTTAATTTCTGAACATTTGCAATATTCCGAAGAAATAAAACCTCAACATGTAGAGGCTTTTTATGTTCAAAAAAACGATAATATTATTGAAATATTATCTAAATATTTGAATGATCCTAACAAATATTTATCGGCAAGTGCTTTAAATACTTATATTTCTTGTTCTATGAAATTTTATTTAAAATATATTGCTAAAATATCACCTGAACAAACAAAAGATATTGATTATGAGATAGATGCAATAAAATTCGGTAATATTTTTCATAATTCAATCGAGGAACTTTATTATCCTTATATCAATAAAAATATAGAAAAAAGTGATTTTGAGCAAATAGAAAGTAAAATTGACGAAGTTGTTCATCAAAAAATTTACGATGAATTAGAACATATAGAAGAAGCAGCTGCGGCAGGCATTAATAATATTATTGGTAATGTTGTTAAAAAACACATAATCAATTTATTAAACTACGATAAATTAAATTTACCTTTTAAAATTATTTCACTCGAAACTTCAACAAAATATACCGGAACTATAGATTTTATGTTAAATAATAAGCTGCAAAAAGTTAATATTTTCAGCATCTTTGATAGAGTTGATGATACCGGTAATGGATTTAAAATTATTGATTATAAAACAGGCTCCGACTTGTTAAATGTAAAAAGTATTGATAAACTTTTTGATGAAAATGGAGGATATAAAACTAAAGGTATTTTTCAAATGTTGTTATACAGTCTAATTTATCGTCAAAATTTTCCTGACAAAAAATTTGAACCTAATATTTTTCTTATTAAACAAATTAACAAAAATTATTCAGGTTCAATTACTTTAAATAACATAAAAATTGACAGTTATTCTGTTGATATTTTATCAGAATTTGAACAACAATTAAAATTATTATTATCAGATATTTTTAGTAGTAATGTGCCATTTGAACAAACTAAAAATATTGATAATTGTACATATTGCGAATACAGAGGAGTTTGCGGAATATAAAAAAAGCTGCCTAAATTTTTAGGCAGCCACAATTTATAATAAAGACAAAAATTAGTTCCAATTTCCTAATGCGTTATTAGAGAATGTATTAACAGTTTGCCAATCGGCATTTGAAGGTAAACCACTTGACCTTAAATAAATGCCATATGTTTCTGAATTGGAAATATTACAGTTAGTAATTTCAATATTAGTTGTACCAGAAATAACAATATTACCCTTATAATATGAATCTGCTCCACCATAATTTACATTAACGTAATCCATAACTGAACCGGGTAAAACATCTGAGAAGAAGTAAATTCCGTTCCATTGTCCGGCTTGAGCAGGAGTATATCCGGTTGTAAAATTAATTGGATTTGTAGAAGTTCCTTCAAAATAAACAGTTGCCGAAGAAGAACCTATATCTAAAGAAGCACCATCTTTCATTTTAAAATTTGCTCCGGGGGCTATTCTTAAAATTGCTCCTCCTCCATTGTCAGTGCCAATATCAATTTGATCATCAATAACATAAGAACAGCTTAATGCAGGCCAAGTATGCTCGGTTGTAAGTGTATAATCGTAATCTGAAATTAATACTCCGTTTTCTGAATTCGATAAGATGTTATCACTACCAATAGAATGAATCGCATTGGGTTGAATTTCTATTAAATAACCAACACAATTGTTAATTGTATTATTAGTAAATGATGCAAATGCTCCTCCGTTAGTTAATTCAATACCAGATGAAGCAGAGTTTGTAATTGTACAATTATTAACACTAGCTTGAGTATTATCAATTCTTAAAGCAAAGTCGTAATAATTATCACCGCCGGCATATTCGATACTACAATATTCTAAACTTGAAGTATTCATGGAGTATTGACCTAACCAAATATATTCCCAATCTCCAGCATTTACGTTAGCCGATGCAGAAGAAAATGTAATAGGTTCGCTTGCAGTACCTTCAGCAATTAAAGAACCTTCTTCAGAATAACCTACTTCAATGTTAGTTTCACTCATCATTTTAATAGTTGTACCGGCTTCTATTATTAAAGTAGCTCCTTGGTCAGCTCCAATTTCTAATGAATAATTCAAATAGTAAGGAACATCTTGTTTGTACCAAGTTGAATTTGGAAGAGTAAATGAACCAGACGCATTTGCATTAATTAAAATACCAAAATCAGTGGCTGTGTAAGAACTAGAATTACCTAATGAATTAACTGCATTAGGGTATATAGAAATTAAATATGAAGCACAACTTTCGAGTGTATTAGAGTTAAAAGAATTAAATTCTGATATACCTGAAGATTTAATACCCATGCTTGCTGAATGTCTGAAAGTACAGTTATTAATATTTATCTCACAATCTTGAACCATAAACATAAAATTATAATAATTATCACCGCCGCCATATTCAAAGGTGCAATATTCTAAGATTGTAGAACTCAAAGTTCCTTCATCAAACCAAATATAATCCCAATCTCCGGCATTTTTTTCTGATAAACCGGAAGTAAAAGTAATTGTTTGATCAGCAGTTCCTTGAGCAATTAATTTAGAATTTGGCTCATTACCAACTTCAATTTTTGCACCTTGATTCATTTTAACAACTGTTCCCGGCATAATAGTTAATGTGCAACCTGAAACATTAAAAGTTCCTTCAACAATATGAATATCATTTGAGCTCCAAATCTCATCAGTTGTAATTGTGCCTTCGTGAATAATTTCAACGCCGCTACCACCGCTACTTAATGTAATTTCTTTGTCAACAGTTGTTGATAAAAGACTCTCGCTGTTTGTTGCAACAAACGATACTTTGATTTTATCGCCTTCTGCTAAACCGGAAGGAATAATATATTCATAAGTAACTGTTGCTGTGCCAGATGCATAATTATCGTCAAAACTATCATCGTTGAAATCATTCGTAATGTTTAAACTAAAAGTTTCTTTAGAATCAATAGTTACATCAAATTTTATTGTGTCGCCATACCAACCAGAGTTTGCACCAATAAAATCAACTATTACGTCTGGCGATTTTGACTTGTTACATGAACTTAAAAATGCAATTGCCAATAAAGCAAAGCTTAAAATTAAATTTAGTTTTTTCATTTTCTGTAATTTTTATTTTTATAATTAATTTAACGTTTATTTTTAACAAAAAAAATTGATTACATTTAAAATATCTTTCTGTATCTAAAGATGACCAGTTAGTTTTTATTTTCGTGATGATTTTTTTTAAATTCGTAATGTATATTAGTGCTTAATTTAAGCTTTAGAAATGAGGTTTCTTAACAAGAATTTCCTTTTTGAAAGAACTGAAAAAAACAAAGCAAAGATATACTATAAACGCAAAAAATCAATTAAAATTTTAATTTTTGTTTAAGTTTTTCAACAATTTCAAAAACTGCCGGACATGTTTCTGTGTTTAATAAAGTTTGATCAAGCACTTGATAAAATCTTCGTTGCGATGTATGGGGATATTCTCTGCAAGCTTTAGGTCTGTGTTGGTAAACTAAACAATAATTATCTGAATCTAAAAAAGGACAAGGCATTGATTTAAATACATAATCATTATCTTCATCAATTTTTAAATACTTATCCATAAAATCAATTTCTTTTATTTTTAAAAAAGAGCTAAGCCGTTCAATATCTTTATTCAATATTTTGGGACCTAATGTTTTACAACAATTTGCACAATCCAAACAATCAAATTTTTTAAAAAAATCATAATCTAATTGATGAACTAAGGAATCTAAATTTTTAGGTTTTTTATTTTTTAATTTATTTAAAAACAGCTTATTATCATTTGTTAATTTTTCAGCATTTTGCTTTAAAATATCTAATTCTTTTTTAGTCATTTATGAATTATTATGTGCTATGTTTTTCTGCGAAATAAACTAAACAATAATAAATAAA
>JAFGUD010000389.1 GCA_016938685.1 Bacteroidales bacterium
AGATTCATTTTTAAGTAAATGCAAAGTTTGATGTCTTTGGAAGTCAGGTTTTTGTAATTGGATATTAATATGTTGACGAAATCTTCATGTCCTTGAAGAAGATTATCCTCGAAGGCTTTAAATTCATTTTGAGTGATTCTCGCAGATTTGATAATCTTTTGAATCTTTGATTGTAATTCATTGATATTCATCTTAGAATCTAAAATCATCTGAATGTTTTCAATCAAATCGCCATATTTTGCAAGATACAACGACTTACTTGCAAGTTCATTGGATTTGTCTTTTACTTGGTCTCTCAATAGACTTTTTTCATACTCTTTTAATTTTATTTCATTTTGATTGATTAGTTCAAGTTGTAAAAGTTGGTTTTGAAATTTCAGTTCTTCTTCCTTAATTTTAAGCTGCTGAGTAAATCGTATTCGATTCCATTTCAGATAAATAAGGACGGATACGGCAATTAAAACTAAGTATGTTGTTATCATAATCGGTGAAAAATACCAAGGAAACTTTACTCGTAAAGTGTATTTTTTAATTTCTCGAAATTTCCCTCCTGCAAACTGAAAAATTTTGATTTGATGCTTTCCTCCACGTAAATTGCTTATTATGAATGAATTGCTGTTTATGGTTTGAATGGGTTCTCCATTTATCGAATATCCTAAGGAAGGTTTTAATAGGCCATAATAACCACTTATTACGTTGAAAGTTGTAGTGGAATTGTTTGGCAAAGATTTGTTTTGCTTGAGTAGTTTGTCATTATGATAGCCCTCAAGAATGATATTATCGAGCTTAAAGTCGTCGAATATATTCTTTATTACTAAAAAACCATTATCTAAGGTTATATATAAATGTTTATCTATTTGTCTTGTGGAAATTTCGTTGTTAATTAATTTACCTTCGTAATATCTTTTTGGAATCAGTGATTTAGTTAAATGATTATTAGACAGTTCGTTATGAAATAATAATCCATTTTCTAAAGTTAAAAATCTATTATTATCAATGTTGATTATATCTTCAATCTTAGGAAAATTTTGATTTAAAAAAATGTCCTCAGTGAGTAGCTGCCGTATTTTGTCGTATTTATACCATTTTTTATTGATGAGAAATAGGTGTTCTCCCTTGTAGGTCAATATTTTAGCAAAACTGTTTATATTGTCTTGCTCGGACAAATTTTTAAATTCAACGATGCTTCCATCATTTTTGTGTTTGACATAAAAAACACCTTTATAACTGTGCGTAATAATTAATTCATTGCTGCTCAATTGAATAAAGTCTTTAATAGGCATTGGTTCAAATTGAAGTCGGATAGCTTTAATTGCGTTATCCTCAATCTCTATTAGATTGATTCCTGTGTAATGTGCTTGAATAAAACCTTTCTCAAAAATATTTTTCTTGATTTTCCATCCTCCTGTAATAGGTAAAATCTTTTCAAATCGACCGTTTTTGTATAAAAAAGTTCCATCGTTATGCCCGATAAGAAACCTATCTCCGATATTAAAAATATCCCAAACATGCCCTTCAGAACCCTCAACTTTTGTAATTGTCTTAAAATCATACACAAATAGCCCGTGATTTGATCCTATAAGCAGTTTATCCTCATCCGGAAAAATACTATAAACCGAACCTAAAATGCCATCGAAATCTGAGTATGTCCAATATGGGGAATTGTATATTATGTGACTGATTCCATTGTCTAAACCTAACCAAATATCTTTTTCCCGATCCATAAAAATGGATAATATGGTATTGTTAAGCAGGGATGAATTACGGTTTATATTCGTTGATTTATTTTCAGAGAGATTTATTAAATATAGTCCATTTGCAGAGGTTCCTACTCCTATCAAATTTTCATTTAAAACTAAAGCAGTGTTTATGATTTCTTTTTTAAATATTTGATTTAAAGGGTTATTCCAGGGCAAAAGCTTATTGTTTTTGTAAACGAAAACTCCATTGTTTCGAGTGAAAAAGTACCAAGTTGAGTCGGTTTTGGTAATATGATGAATCACCTTGTTTTTTAAATCATTCCAACGATCAACTTTTATAAATTTTTTGTTCTGAAATTTATATATGCCTTCGCTAATTGTAGCTGCATATATTTCATTATCAACGGTATAGCAATAGGATATTTGACTTGGAAATTTATATTTTATAATCTCATTACCATTCTTTTCAATCAAATCGTTGAAAGTTTGAAAGTATATTTTTTCGTCTGATTCAAATATTTTCCAAACTTCTTCATTATTTGAATTTCCTTGAAAAAATTTTCTGCCTTCTGAAAGCGATGTGTATTTCATGGATCCGTGATCACGTCTCCAATAGCCAAATTCATTAAATGAACCAGTGTAAATCACACTATCATAGGCAAATACGGATCGGATGATTGACTTGGATGGCAATTGATATTTCTCCCATTTTGCACCATTATATCTTACAAAGTATTGATTATTAGCAAAATACATCGTGTGATCTTCTCCCTGTGTTATCGCCCAAATTTGATTGTCCCCTTGATATTCTTGCTTTGAGAAATTCTCAATTAAAGGAAGTATGGTTTGCCCGTTAGTGGTCTGGGAAAATGTTAAAATGCAGATAATTAATATGATATAGAAATAGTTCACTTTTAATGGTTGAATTATTCTGCAAATGTAAAATTTATTGGTACATTTTATCCGTTCCTTTTCATTTTAAAAAAGGATTGAATTTTTAGATTCTATAACCTTCTTGCATTATGTCCGTAATTTCTGTTTCATTGTATTATTTGTATCAAGTTTTGATAAAATTCTCTGAACTCGGATTTTAAATTATCTATAATTATAAATCACAGAAAATCATAATGTTATAGTATTTTTTTATTAAGAAAATGTATTCTGCTTTCTAAGGATACGATGTATTCGAAGAAAATCACTTAATTATAACCGTTAAAATTCTAAACAATCAATTTTTTTTTACATTTGTAATCTTATCGGAAGCCTCAATGGGCTTAATCATTCATACACAGTTTTTTTCTTTGTTATTTTTGAACTAATACTTCTTTGCCATGAAAATTCTCAATACTGCTCAAATCCGTGAGGCTGACGCTTTTACCATTGCTAATGAGCCGGTTTCATCTATCGACCTGATGGAACGGGCTGCTACTCGATGCTTCGATTTTATTCGGGATCAATTTGTTGACAATTATATATTTGCTGTGGTTGTGGGCACCGGAAATAATGGTGGAGATGGATTAGTCATTGCCCGACAACTTAGTCTTTTGGGTAAAAATGTAACTGTCTTCTTTTTGAATATAGGTATTCCTTTTTCTCAGGACTTCCAAATCAATTTAGAACGACTTAAAAATCAAACTAAGGTTTCTGTGGTGGAACTACAGCCTGAATATGAAATTCCTGATTTTCGCAACTTTGAAATCATCATCGATGCCATTTTTGGCTCCGGTTTAAATCGACCGGTAAGTGGTTTTATTGCGGACTTAATTGCCAAAATTAATCTCTC
>JAFGUD010000390.1 GCA_016938685.1 Bacteroidales bacterium
ACGACGGCGGTTTTGGGTGGCTTGCGTAGGGAAGCGAAGCGACCGAAGCAAGCTACCCAAAACCGCTGGCGTTCAAGCACATGTTAAAGCCATAATTTTTATTTCATTATCAAAAAAGCAATCAAACCGATATTTATTAACCCTGATATTAAGCTAATAATTATCAATGTTTTATTGCTTTTTATTTTAGTTTCAAATTCTCTGAATTTTTCATTTACCTTATTTTCAAGGTTGTTGAAATTACTGTTTAATGAATTTTCAAATCCACGTTGAATTTGTGTTCCTTCGTTTCTTATTTCAACTTGTATATCCGATTTGTGTCTATCAAGTCTCGAAATCAACGAGTTGTCCAATTCCTTAAACGTCTTTTGAAAGTCCTTTAATGAACTATCAATGGAATTTGATACATTTTCTAATTTTGTTGATGCCGACTTAAAAAAGTCGTTGTTTTTCTTTACTGAATTATACAGTGATGATAACTCAGAAAATAATTCCGAAAAACTTTTTAGCTGTTGTGAGCTTTGGTCAAGCTCTTTTATTGTTTTATCCAACTTTTCTAAGTCCATTTTCAAATCTTTTTGTGATTATTTTAAGTTTAGTATTATAGTGTTCAAGCAATACAGATATGTCGCCTAATTCCTTGGCTATAAATAAGAATTCTTCTTCTGATTTGCTTATTTTATACAGGAAATTTACGATTTTCATTTTATTCTGTTCGCTGAATTGTTTAGATATATTTAAAATTTGGTCTATGATATAATCATAATCTCGTTCATTGTAGTTTGAAATTGTTTGCAACGCATTTTCAAAACGTTCTGAATGACTTTTAATTAACGATTTATCAAGAAACAGAATAACAAGGGCATTTATTAAATTTAGACCTGTATTATTTTGATAACTTTCCAAAAAGCGCAATAAGTTTCCTTCTAACTCAATAAGTTTGTCTCTATTTATGAAATCATTGTTTTTGTCGTAAAAAATCTCAAACCATTTTTCAAAATCTTTGTCATTATTTTCGGCGATATGTTGTAAAATATATGTAGCTTGTGTAAATTTGAAATATGCTTCTAATTCTTCTTTAAACTTTTGCTTCCCCTTAACAGTATTTTCATAAGAAACACATTTGTTATATAAATTTTCCAATGATTGTCGCCTGTTAAAAGCAAATTTATCATAAGACCATTTTAGCAAAATTAAAGCTACTTTTTCAAAGACATTCAAATCAATGCGATTGTATATTTCAGAATATTTATACTTTATGCTTTCAACGTCATCATCTTTATATTTTGTAATAAAATTCATCAATCCTTTTTTAATGCTTTTTTCTGTGAAGTCATTGTAATAAACTGTAAAAATGCCACCACCAAAAAAGTTTTCGATTGTCCAGTCTTTAATAATTCCAATGTTTGAAAGCCTATAAATTGCTCGTTCAACTCTTGCTTTTGAAGTTCCTAAAACATTTCCATTTACGACCTTCTTTGAATTTGGCTTTGAAAATTTATAGTGTAAATCTTTTATAAGTTCAAGTTCTTTATCTATTGGTTCAAGTCCTTGCTGATATAAAAATATTTGTCTAATTACATCTTTGCCGCCCCAACCAATATTTTCTGTAATGCTTTTTATTTCTTCATAAGTTGCATTTTGACTAAACAGTTGTTCAATATTTTCATCTTCTTCGGATAAAAGCACGTAACATTCAGATGATTGCCTATTTCTTCCTGCTCTACCTGCTTCTTGATATAGGGCTTCCATTGAACTTGGGATACCATAATGAAAAGTATAATCAATATTCCGTTTATTTATTCCCATTCCAAATGCCTTTGTTGCCGTTAATAAACAAAATTTATTGCTTTTGAAATCGTTTTGAACAGTTATTTTGTATTTATCAAAATCAATATGAGCTGGAAAATCATTTGGGCGTGTCCCTGAATAAGACTTTACTTCAATTTCTAAATCTGTTTTCAGTTTATTTGCAAGTGGATAACAACCATACTTCCCATTTACATAAGGTGTAAAAATTAAACCACATCTTGTAACTTCACCGTGAATTTGGAAAATATCTTCTTTTTCTTGCTTTTCTGTCAATATTTGTTTTAAAAAGCCTTCTTTATTTCCTTTGTCTTTGATAACAATAAATTCAAGTTCAGGTCTTGTGTAATCTATAAGAGTTTTAACATCTTCTTGTTTGATATTGAACTCTATCTGTATATCTTTTAATACATTTACAGATGCTGTGGCTGTTAGTCCTAAGAAATTGAAACTACCGCAATATTTTCTTATTGTTTTAGAGAGGTTTAAATAAGAAGTTCTAAAATCGTGTCCCCACTCAGATAAGCAATGCACTTCGTCGATTACTGCATAAGCAAAACTATAATTTACATTTATCGCAGATAAACGGTCTCTAAAATCTTGTGTTTGAAAACGCTCAGGCGAAATAAAAACAAAGAAATATTTACCATTTCCGAAATTGTCTAAAATTTGTTCTCTGGCTTCGCCTGTAACTTCGCTTGTAATTGTTTCAATATTTTGAAAATATGCGTCTTCCAAATCTTTTTTCTGGTCGAACATTAGCGATTTTATAGGACAAACCACAAAACTTATGCTTGGTTGTAGCAAACAAGCTAATTGATATGTTAATGATTTTCCGCCACCAGTCGGCAATAAACCGATTGTATCCCTTCTTGCTAATGCGTTTTCAATTATCGGATATTGACCCGGATTAAATGAATTGTAACCAAAAATATTTTCAAGAAAAAACACTAAATGTTGTAAATCGTTGTTTTCACCGTCTCTAATAAGTTTGTATTCTACGGGATTAGTTGCTGAAAGATGAAAATTGCTTATCCTTTCCGTTTGTTTTGTAACCCTGTCAAAGTAAATATCAAAATAATCTGTTCTGCAATAAATTATGTCATTGTATAATTCATTTTCATCTGTCCACCGTTTTAAAAGGCTAAAATCAATTTTAATATTTTTTTCTTTGCTGAATTGTTTTATTTGGTAATCAGGTTCTTTGAAATCTATTTTTTGAAGTTTTAGCAAATGATTAAGCCAAATAAACAAATCTTGAATTGCTAAATCGGCAAAACCCTTTATATCGTTTTCTTTGAGTTCAATTATCCAGCTTTTATCATCTAATTTGAGCTTTCCGCTTTCAAGTAATTCTAAAATAAGGATTTGAAAACGGATTATTGCCGTAGGTAATAATTTTTGGTTTAAAATTCTTTCAGGCAAACTGTTTATATCTCTTTCAAGAGACCTTTTGTAAAAATCAAGAATTTTAGCGTATTCACTTACTCTGTTGTTGATTTCTTCAATTCTTTCTTTGAAAACGGTTGTGTTTTTTTCTAAATCAAAGGTGTTAATTCGTATAGTTTTAACCCTGTGTAATGCAAGGTGTTCGTCTCGTTCTTTATCTGATAATCTGTAAATATCATCTTTTTTGTGTTGTTGTCCGTCAATTTCAATAACTAAAAATGCTTGTGGCAAATAAAAATCTACTTGTTGATGTTTAAATCTCTCGTCATTTTTTTGAGTGATTTCGTTTATGGGCGTTTCCGGTCTTATCAGTTGAGTTACAAACTTATATTCAGTTAGTTCGTTTTGTAGTTTTTGTTCAAAAAAGGTTTTTGCAGGGTAATAATTATTGGTATCATCGCCTTTTATTGTGTGATGCCAAATAGGTAATTCTTTGTCAATTAGTGTATATGGCGTGTTAAAATCTTCCTTCTCGTGAATACTGCCAATTTTTGACTGCAAAAATTTTGACATAAGAGTTGGTTTTCCACGTTGCAATATGTTTTTTAATATCAATATTGCAGGTAGATATTTATTATCAACTCTTTCGCCTTCCAAATTTTGAATTACGAAATTGTGATTTGTTGTTGAATAATTTGCAGTGTAGAATTTCATATTTCGTATTCAAAATTATTTTTTGACAAAAGCCAATTTGTTACAGCCAATTTACCTAATTGTAAAATTTCAATTCTTGTAATTCTTTCGTTATCAATATCTACTTCGCTAACATCAGAAAATAATGGTTCTGATTTCAATTGTTGTCCTGTATGAACAATTTTAGACCTAAAACTATAATAGTCATTAAATTTCCTTTTGTTTACAGGTGAATTACCAATATATTTTAATAAAAATTCACGGAACTTTTTAGAAACCTTATATTTCGGTTGTCCACACCCTTTACAGTCGTTTTGTCCACAACCATTACAAACTTCTACATTTACATCTTTATATTCAAGGTTTACCATTGTTTCCAATGCAGTAAATGAAGCTAATAAGGACAATGTTTTTCGACTATCTTTTAATTCAATTGCTGAATAATTATAGTAAGTTGCTGTTTCAATTGTTTCTGAAATTTGTTCTTCAAGTGAAAAAAATCTATCAAATAGTAAATCAATGGTGGATGGCAAAACAAGTTCTTTTGATGTATCAAAATCCAAATTTGGGTCATTCAAAAAGTAATCTTTGTGAGGAATTTTTTGAATTTCATTTAATTTCAATTCTGTAAATTTTTTATCCTGAAATTGTTTTGCATAGTCAGGGAAATAATACATTGACATACACCATTTTGAAGACCAACAATTGGCTTCTTCGGCTGTTGGGTTATCTATTAATATTGGAACACCCCAAAATCCAGAAATATCATTGTATCTGAAAAATAAATTATTTGAAAAAGTAGTTAATAATGAAAAATACTTATCCTGATAGGTATTTAATATTGCTGCTTGCTGATGTAAATTTTCTAAACCTTTTAGCTGCTCAGGAATTGTAAATTCTTCTTCACCTGTTGATTTAAATTCAATTACATTGGGATAATGTTTTTGGTATATTGATGTTGGCATTTTATCCATATCAAAAGGAAATATTTGAAATATATCTTTGTATCTATAATATCCTTTCAATGGCACTTTTGTGAAAAATATGGCTCTATGATATTGTTCCATTTCTTTATTTGTATTATCAAAATTGGCTTTAACGAAAAATGGTAGCCGTAGTTGCCGGATTTACAGCACTTTCGTATCAATTCAGCACTTCGGTTCGTAAAAAGCACCAAAGTATC
>JAFGUD010000391.1 GCA_016938685.1 Bacteroidales bacterium
AGTTATAACAAATTGTTAAAATAATTCCGAGAATTATTTTTTACAAGTTGTTATGCCGATTGACTTTAAAACCGATTTTAAGAAAATTAAATCGGTTTTTTAAAGCATTTCGGTATAACCCAGATTATTACTTCACTATCTACCTTTGGTCGGTTCAAAAATAATGTGAAGCTGAAAGTTTATAAAGCCAAAAGATAATAATGATTTTTTATTCAAATTTAATTGCCCAAATTTGGTCTAATCAAAAGAATACAAATTCCACGTATCTTTATGAAATTCAAACATTTAACCTCATAACCACCGAACTTAGCAAAGCGATCTAACTCAAGTAATTATGTGAACCGAGCTTGCGAGCTCAACGAAGTTAATAATTCTAGTTAATAAAATGATGTTTTTTTTATTCCTGACAAATATTTTTATTTTTGTTACAAACTTACAGCAATGAAAATCAGACTTCTTTTTGTAATAATGTTTCTTTTTGCAATTTCTTGTGATGATGCGCAGGAAGAAAAAATTGTTGGTTTCTGGAAGTTAGAGACCGTAAAAACAAATCAAAACATTAGCAATCCAGAACAATATCAAACTGCTATGGATCAGCTAATTAGAACAACTTCTATTCAGTTTAATACAGATAAAAGTTTTGGAGGAACTGTCTGGGGCGACACAAGTTTTGGTTATTGGTTAATTAAAAATGACTCGTTAATAATACAGGATTTATCAAATAAAAATGATTTTAGCGTTTTGATAACTGAATTAACAAACCACAAACTTACCCTTCAAGAAACGGTTGATTCTGTGGTTGAGGTTTTTACTTTTGTGAAATAGGTTTTAATTTGAAAGCATAAATAGCAATATCATCGTATTGAGGAATTTCACCTTTCCAATTTTTATAGCTTTCTACAATTATTTCTTTTTGTTTTTCCATCGGAAGATTAACGACACTATAAATTAAATCTTCATATTGTTTTTTGCCAAATCTTTTGCGTTTTGTATTAGGTTGATCAATTATGCCGTCACTTTGCAGATAAAAAATATCCCCTGGTTGAGCTTTCATTTCATAATTTTTAAAAGCTATAACCTTTTGTATCAATATACCTCCAATATGATTAACATTTCCTCTAAAACTATTCAATTGCTTAGTTTGGGCACTATAATGATAAAACGACAAATTAGCCGTAGCATAAGTAACAGCATAATAACTAACCATTGGCACAACCTTCATAAGCACAAGTGCTGCGCCATCAGTATTTTGATTTTCATCCTGCTTCAGGATTTTCTTAATTTCAATGTTTAAAATTCTTAAAACCTCACTAGGTTCATATACATCACGTCGCAACAAAATATCTTCAAATAAACCATTGATAATAAGAGACATAAACGCACCGGAAACACCATGACCGGTACAATCTGCTATTCCCGTAAAAGCGAATGTAAGAGAAGAATGAGTTATTTCTTTAAAGAAATAAAAATCACCCGAAACTATATCACGAGGTTGATAATAGATAAATGCATCGAAAAAAAATTCAATCTCATTAACCGAAGGCAAAATAGTACTTTGAATTGTTTTAGCATATCGCAAACTTGAATTAACAGTTTGACTTTGTGCTAATAATTTATCTTGTGATTCTTTAATTTCAGTAATATCGCTTTCAATTGCAACAATTTCAACTAATTCACCATCTATCATAATCGGAGAAAGAGTTGTTTGAAGCCATTTTCTTTCCGCTTTTGCGTTAACTATCTGATTATCATAAGTAACAGAACGACCTTTATGAAGCGAAGAAAGCAGCATTTCAATATCACTTTTTGCTGCATTTTGTCTTAAATTTTTCCTGTTTTTAACTTCGTCCAATTTCAAACCATATAATTCTTCAAAACTTTTATTTACCCAAATTAAATTAAAATCGGGATCAAAAACCATAATAGAATTATGAGAATTTTCAGCAATAACAGATAATTTACGTAGCTCCTGATTACTCATATTTAATTCCAAAGTTCGCTCTTCAACCATATCTTCAAGCGACTTATTTTGACCATTTAATTTAAGAGTAAGTACAAGATTTTCTTTATAAGCTGAAGCAAAACTTTTTGCAATAACAACAGCTTCAATAAGTACAAATAAACTTACAGTATAATGAGAAACATAACCCGAATCTATAATTCTAGAATTAAACATCATGTCGTTTATCATCGAAAGAATGAAGATAAACTGTGCAACAATCATTAACCCGGTACCTTTGATTTTTTTAAATACCCCTTTTATTAGAATAACAAAAGCAAAAATATTTACTGTTGCATAAAACAAATATAAAAAAGGTGTTAAAATGTCAATATTTCTAATAGGAACAAGTAAGTAATACAACACAAACAAAGAGCCAATAAAACCTGTTGTTTTATGAGAAGTTTTTCTGAAAATTGAAGGCAAGAATTTATGATAAAAATGCAACATTAGCACAACAAACAGAACTGCGGAAATAAAAGAAATTCTTAAAGAAACATTAAAATCTGCAGGGCCAAAAGAAATAGTATTTGTATAAAAAGACCGTATAGCAATTACAATAGTCATCAATGAAAAAGACAAAATAGCGTTGTTCTTAGGATAAAATACAAACACCATAAAATAATAAAAAGCCATAACAAGCAAAATCCCAACAATAGCAAAATATACACGCTGTGCCAAAGTATTTTTCTTCATCAAAACATCATACTTTGCAAAAGCAAGAGATTTTGTTATCCCGAACTTCTTATTTGACTCAAAATCAGAAACTTGAACAACAATTTCAGTATTAGTATAATCATCATTTTCATCAATAACAAAAGGGAAATAGCCAAAGCTGTAAACTCCTTTTGCAGAATCGGAAAGAATACTAACATTTCCTAATTGATAAACTAATTTACCATTAACCCAAAAATTTGCGGCTGTATAAATATAGTCAAAATCGATAGCGTAGATACCTGGCTCTTTTAAATTTAGAATCAGCCGATAAGTAGCATAATTAGAATCTAAAACATCCTTACTTTCAATAATGGGTTTAATAGTCGGCAAATCGACAAAATATGGTTTTATTGGTTCGTAAGAATAATTCAAATCCTGAGGACTATAAATCTTATTTGGAAAGAATTCCCATTCTCCTTCAAGTAGCACAACATCTTTAGAAAAATCGACTTGGGTTAAATCTATTTTCCCGCTTTTTGCTTTTTCAACTGTAGTATTAAAATTACATGCAGCTAGTAAAGACAAAAGAGTTACTAAAATTATATTTCTAAATATTTTGTGCATAAAAATAACTGTCAGGCAATATGCAAATTTTTTTAATGTATAAATAATTTTTTTTGACGAAAATTATAAATTAATTACTCTCACAAACGAAAAATCGCAAAAAAAAACACAAAACATCAATTAAGACATAATGTGCCTTTATTATTTTTCAAATATTATAATATAAATCCATCACTAATTGAGTTATTTTCATATATTTGATGCATTACTTTTGCAAACATATCAGCTACCGACAAAACAGTAATTTTATCACATTCTTGTTTCAAAGGAATTGAATCTGTAACAATTAATTCAGACAAAGCAGATTTATCAATTTTTTCTATTGCATTTCCGGATAACACAGGATGAGTAATTGCTGCTCTTACACTATTCGCTCCGTTATCAATCATCAACTTAGCAGCTTTTGTGAGTGTTCCGGCTGTATCAACAATATCATCAAGAATGATTACATTTTTACCTTCAACATCGCCAATAATTTTCATATCTGCAATTTCGTTTGGTTTAGTTCTTGATTTGTGACAAACAACTAAACTCGTATGCATGTGATTTGCATAAGCATTAGCTCTTTTAGTTCCGCCCATATCAGGCGAAGCCATTACCAGATTATCCAAATTCAGGTTTCTGATATAAGGAACAAAAATAGACGAAGCAAACAGATGATCTACAGGCACATCAAAAAAACCCTGTATTTGATCTGCGTGTAAATCCATTGTCATAACTCTTGAAACACCGGCAGCAGCAAGCATATTTGCTATAAGTTTTGCGCCAATTGCTACTCTGGGTTTATCTTTTCTATCCTGACGACCATATCCGTAATATGGAATTACTGCAATAACTTTGTAAGCAGAAGCTCTATATGCAGCATCGATCATTAGCAATAATTCAAACAGATTTTCTATTGGCATAAACGAAGACTGCACCAAATAAACGTACGCTCCGCGAACGCTTTCGTCAAAGCTAGGTTGCATTTCGCCATCACTGTAATCTATGAAATTAACTTTTCCAAGTTCCTGACCGTATTTAGCGGCTATTTTTTCGGCGAGGTATCTACTTCCTCTTCCGGAAAAAATTTTTAAATTAGGTTTAGAAGCCATTTTATTTTTTTTGACAAAACTATTTAATCGAATATTAGTTTAAAAACTTTAAGAACATTTTTTTTCTTCAACATTCTTTTTTATGGAAGACACAAAAAAAGGGTAGTAGAACTACCCTTTTTTTATATTAGTTTTATTTCTTTCAATGTGTTTTCAATTTCAGCCCAAGTAGCTTCAATATCATCATCTAATCCAACAGAAAATCTTGTCAGACCAGGTTTTATACCAATTTTTTCTTGCAATTCGGTGGGAACTTCAGAAGAAGTACTATGACCGGAATTGCTAAATAATGTTTTAAAATATCCAAGACTTACAGCCAAATATCCAACACCTTTTTCTTGTAATATTTTCAAAAACTCAGCTCCTTTTTCATAAGTACCCAAATCCATAGCTATCATTCCACCATAACCATATCCTTTATTCATTAGAGTTGTTATGAGCTTGTAATTTTTATCCGATTCTAATCCTGGATAACAAACTTTAATTCCTTTTTCCTTTAATTTTTTTGCGATAAATATAGCATTTTTAGAATGTTGTTGCATTCTTATATGCAAAGTATAAAGATTTTTAAGTACCATTGAAGAACGCAAAGAATCCATAACAGGACCAAGTAACATTGCTGTTCCATGATTTAAATCCAACAAATCCATAAACATTTCCTTACTACACAAAATAGCACCACCTACCATATCATTTTTACCATTTACAAATTTTGTCAAACTATAAATTATAATATCTGCGCCATGATGTTTTGGAGTAACAATCATTGGAGTAAAAGTATTATCGACTACTAATTTTGCATTATTGGAATGTGCAATATCAGCAAGAGCAGGCAAATCAGCGATATTCAACAATGGATTAGCCATTGTTTCAGTATATATCATTTTTGTATTTGGTTTTACAGCAGCCTTAACTTCATCAAGATTGATGATGTCAACAAAAGTAACGTCAATATTTACTTTTTTCAACCAATTTTTCATAAACGCAAAAGAGCCACCATAAACAGTATGACTTGTTATTAAATGATCGCCGGAATTACAAAGATGCAGAATAACAGTTGTAATAGCAGCCATTCCGGAACCCGTTACAATTCCGGCTTCAGTATCTTCCATTGCAGCGAGTGCATTACTCAAAGCTTGATTAGTGCTATTTGAATGCCTTGAATACAAAAAAGCTTCTACTTCTCCATTAAAAGTAGCTTCCATATCCTGAGCAGTAGGAAAATAAAAAGTAGCAGAATCTGATATTGATACATTAACTCCCCTGTTTTGATCTGTGTTTTGAATTGCAAATATTGCTTTTGATGGGTTAAAATTATTCATTTTTCAAAATATTAAATTGTTATTATCATTATTATTTTATCAACTTTATTATTCAATGTAAAACCGGGTAAAAGAGAGTAAGTAATATTCGTTTTCTCATTTTCAGAATTTATCAGCACCAAATTACTTGAATATTCTTCACCGTTTTTAACTTTCTCTATTGCCAATTCAAATTTTTCAAAATCTTCGTCTATTACTAAATCTTTTATATTTTTTGTTTGTATTTGCTTAATATCAAATTTTAATATTTGAGCAAATTTCTTATTTACAAAAGTAATAGCTCCGTCAACTGTAAATTCTACATGCCCTACATATTTCTCTATGCCTTTAATAACGGCTTTATATGATAACTCTTGTATTAAAAAATCTTCTCTTTCTTGTTTTACTTTTCTTTGTTCTTTTCTTACTGTTCTAGCTTCTTTACTTATTTCTCGAACTTGCGCCCTAAGCTGACGCTCAAGTACTTTATTTTCAGTCACATCAATTGCAATATTCAAAATTTTAAATACGTTATCATCTTTGTCGACAATAGGCACATAATTTTGAGATAGCCAAACTGTTTTGTCTTTTAAGTTATAAGATTCTATAAAACGTTTTGTTCGTCCTTCTAATAATTCTGCCCAGAAAGTCCTATATTCAGGAGTTGTGATATCCATAGAAGTAATATCTCTATGATGTTTTCCGATAAGTTCTTCTTCGCTTTTTTCCAATGTTTCCAAAAATCTACTATTAGCAAGTAAAATCATTCCATTTGTATCATATTCCAATAGCAACGCAGTAGTATCAACTGCTTTAATCATGCTGTTTAGCTCAATTTCACGTTGTTCGCTATCCACCCTAAGTTTTTCCATTTCTTTAAGGTGAGCTTCAAGTTCTCGTTGCTGTTGTTTTTGTAGTTTCGTTTGTTCCTGAGTTGCTTGCAGTAATTGAGCTGTTTGTTGACTCGCTCGCCACATCGCTAAGTTTGCAGAAATATTTTCTGTAATTTTTTCAAGAAACTCAAGTTGTAAATTAGAAAAAACCTCAAATGAAGAAAGTTCTATAACTCCAATAATATCATCATTAAAAATAAGAGGTAAAACAACTATACTATTTGGTTTTCCTTGTCCAAGAGCAGTTGAAATCTTAGTGTGGCTATCTGGTATTTCTGTGATAAATAGTGATTTTTTTTCAACGGCGACACGTCCAACTAAACCTACACCAAATGAAATCTTTCTTTCAATTAGTTTTTCTTTTTTCATGGCATAAGCAGCCAACAACTCCAAATATTTTTCTTCTTTTTCTTTAATTACAATAAAAAAGCCACCTTCGTTTGCACCAACATATTCTACAATTTGGCTAATTATTCGATATGCTAATTCTTTTATTTCAATTACTTGATATTTCAAAATCTCAATAAACTTACTAACACCTTCATTCAGCCAAACAAGTCTTTCTTGTTCTCTGTTTTTTTCATCAGCCTCTTCTGCTGTTTTCTTTAAATAATTATTAAGTTCAATTAAATTATCCCCTACTCGATCCTGAGTACTCCATTTTTTATATGAATAGGAATAATTTTTTTCTTTTAGATTTTCTGAAAATTCAGTTAATCTTACGAAATTTTCAGCCAAAACCTTTTCTGCATCTAAAATATTTAAAAATTCACCTTCTGCAATATTTTCAACACCCTCGGGAATTACACCCTCAGATAGTTTTTTCATGTTTTCTCCTATTATTCTTATTCTTTTCAAAAAGAAACTGGTAACAGAAACAACTGAAAATATTATAGTCAACGACGAAAAAACAACAGCAAGAATCAACAATAATCGCAAATTTGCAACCATTTGCTTTAAGTCGCGTTCAAAGAAAGTAAGGCCAACAAATATTTCTACATCGGGCAAATACTGAACCATCATAAATTTTATTTCTCCTTTTGAATTTTCAGGCCATTGATATTTGAAATAAAGATACCCTTGATTTTCAGACGCTTTAAGAATCCTGTCATAAAGATTTGAATAACTAATTGACTGCCCTACCAAAACAGGGTGAACTAATAAATTACCATCAGGATCCATTGCAAAAGGATACCCTCTATTAAAATACACTTCGCTGGCAAACATGTCTGAGAGTTCTGAAGAAAATTTATTCTTGACAATAGAAATTAACATTCCTTCGATTTTTCCATTTACGTACAATGGCGCAGCGCGTACAAAGAAATTCTCTCCATCGACTTTTGTTATTCCATTATAAACTTCTCCGTTTTCTATTATATAAACAATGTCACTAGAATAAGGGAAATATACCATTTCAAATCGTGGATTTGTTGAACAAACATTTACGTAGCCGGCTTTTGTTTTTTGTGAAATAATTAAATCGCTCTTGAGAGATAATGACAATGCACTAATAAATTTACTATTCCTCAAAATTGTATCACCTCTAAATTTCCAATTTTTAACTAACACAAATTCCTGAACTCCACTTGAATTATTTATTGCTTCTACTCCTCGTGTTCTGTTATCAAAATAGAAAAAAGACTTATTAGAGGATATGAAACTTTTGAACGTATTAAGAGATATATTATTCTGCTCAACAGTCATACTACGGTCTATTTCAACAGAAACAATTAATCCATTCAGATTTTTGCTCATTTGTTGCTCAGCCTCTGTGTAAATTTTATTTTTTTGATTAAAATAAATATACGATGCAATAGCAGAAAAGATAATCAATGGAGCTATTGAGTATAAAATAGCTAAACGAGGTATAAGTTTTAATTTTACTAATCTATTTTTTCTTGTTTTTGTCACTCTGCAGGATATTTATACGGACAAATTTAATAATTTTATAATAACTAAGAAATTTTGTTAAAAATAGGCAAAAAGTTTAATTCCAAATTAATGCGGCAGCACCCAAAACAGCAGCATTTTTGCCAATTAAAGCAGACTGTTGTAAACTTACTTTATTTCTGTAAATAGGCATTAAATTTTGCTCCATATAATTTTTAGTTGGCACAAGCAATAAATCGCCGGCAGCTGATAACCCTCCAAAGAAAAACACCGCTTGTGGACTTGTTAAAGCTACAACATCAGCTAATTTTTCACCTAATATTTTTGCTGTAAAATCAAAAACATCTTTTGCTAATTTATCTCCGTCAACTGCAGCTTCGTATATCAACTTAGAAGTTATTTGCTTTGGTGTATATTTTTGCAAAACACTATCTGTTTTCAAAAACCGCATCATTTCAAGAACAGTTGTTCTAATTCCGGTGGCTGAGACATAGGTTTCCAGACATCCTTGTTTTCCGCAACCACATAAACGACCACCCGGTACAGCTGTAATATGTCCCATTTCTCCTGCAAAACCATCATGTCCAAGAATTAATTTCCCATTAGAAACAAAACCACTTCCTAATCCGGTACCAAGTGTTATTAAAATAAAATCGGTCAATCCTTTTGCATTTCCGTATAACATTTCGCCCAAAGCAGCGGCATTTGCATCATTTGTAAGTTTAACTACAACATTAAATTCTTTGTTCAAAATTGCAGCTAAAGAAACATCTTTTGCCCAAGGAATATTTGGTGCTGATTCTATTTTGCCTGAAAAATAATTTGCATTAGGAGCACCGATACCAATTCCTAATAAATTAACATTTGCCAAATCGTTTAACAGATATCGAATTTCTGATATTAAATGTTGTGAAAATGCTTTGTCATTTTTAAAAGGTTGTGTTTCGAAACTTGTTTCCACGATAATTTCACCAGTATTATCTACAACTCCAATAACTGTATTGGTTCCTCCAATGTCTATACCGACAACAATATTTTTCATTTTTTTGGATTTAGGATAAAGAACTAAAAATGTTCAATAATAAATTAAATATTTTGTATTTCATTTTTTATTCAGGTTTTTACCTTTTTTGTTTTAAAATTAACAAAATTCTAATCACGCCAAATTTAAAAGATTTTTGACAGGTAGAAAAAAGAAAAGTTTGTTAATTTTGCAAACTTATTTTTAATGAGATGAAAATATCAAAACTTACAGATAAAAATTATAAAAACAACTTCAAAGCTTTTGTTTGGCATGCAATTTTTCTTGCCCTAATGAAACCTTTTTTGGATACTGACACCATTATTCCTGCTATGATTATAAAAGCTGGCGGTAATGAGATGCTTATAGGACTTGCAACTGCAATTTTAGTTGGTGTTTCTACTCTCTTTCAATTTTTCTTTGGTTCTTTTTTATCAAATAAAAAACAAAAAAAAATTCACTTACTAACAGCTATTTTTACTCGTAGCACTTCAATTCTCGGACTTGGGCTTATTTTATTATGGTTTAATATTTTAGATGGTAAGACGGCTCTAATTTTAATATTCTTTTTTATATCAATATTCTCAGTAGCAGGAGCTTATGGAGGTGTTTCTTATACTGATTTGATTGGAAAATCAATTAAACCTGAAAGAAGAAAAGCTATGTTTTCAATTAAAAATTTCGCTGGTGCTGTTGCTTTTTTTGGTGCTGCAATTGTTGTAAAATATATTTTAAAGCTTTATGAATTTCCAAATAATTATGCAATTTTATACATCACTGCTTTTTTCCTTTTGTCTATTGCAGCCCTAGGCTACATTATTTTAAAAGAGAAAATTGTAATTCCTGCTCCTAAAAAGAAATTTATAGAATTCACAAAAGCCATTCCTATTGAACTTAAAAAGAACCCAAATTTAAAATATTTCCTTCTTCTTATAAATACATTAGGCTTGTCAATTACTGCATTTCCTTTTCTGATTTCTTACACCAAGGAAGTTGTTGGACTTTCAAACAATACTGTTGGAAATTTTTTAATTATGAAGGTAGCGGGAATGGTTATTTTTAGTCTGATTGTTTATTATATTCGCGAAAAAGTCAATTACAAACAATTGTTAGTTGTCAGTGTTTTTTTGGGAACAATTATTCCTGTTTTAGCAATATTTTTTGTGAAAAACACATTTATGTACAGTATTTTATTCTTCTTAGCAGGAAGTTTATTTTCAATATTAAGCATTGCAAAAGAGGGTATTATTTTAGAAATATCAAATGTAAAAAACCGCTCTGAATACGCAGGAATTGTAGGAGTTGGAAGCCTTTTAACAGCTGTATTGCCTTTGTTTTCAGGCTTTTTAATTGCAACCTTTGGATACACCGGAGTTTTTATAGGAATATCGATTGTTGTTTTCTCCAGTTTATATTTTACTCTAAAATTAAAGTGTAAACCAATAAAAACAACTTCTTAAAAATATAAAAAAGAAAACCCTTTTTGAGTTTCAGAACAAATGTTCAGAAAAAAGAATATAAAAATGAAAAATACATCAATAGAAGTTTTTGGAGCAAGAGTACACAATTTAAAGAATATTGACATTAATATTCCACATAATAAACTTACCGTAATAACCGGATTGAGCGGAAGTGGAAAATCATCATTAGCTTTTGACACAATTTATGCTGAAGGACAACGAAGATATATTGAAACATTCTCTTCTTATGGTCGCCAATTTCTTGGTAATCTGGAACGCCCGGATGTAGATAAAATAAACGGACTTTCTCCGGTTATTTCGATAGAACAAAAAAGCACAAACCGAAATCCACGTTCAACTGTTGGAACAATTACAGAAATCAACGATTTTTTGCGACTGTGGTATTCAAAAGCCGCAATAGCATATTCGCCAAACACCGGTGAAGAAATGATTCAACATACTCAGGAACAAATATTAAATATTATTCTTGACCAGTTCAAAGGTCAAAAAATTTACATTCTGGCCCCTGTTGTTCGTAGCAGAAAAGGACATTATAGAGAACTTTTTGCAAAATTCTACAAAAAAGGGTTTATATATGCCCGGATTGACGGTAAATTAGTTGAACTTAGCGACAAACTAATGGTTGAACGTTATCAAAACCATAATATTGAAATTGTAATTGATAAAGCCACAATTCCTGAAAACATTGATGAAACTTTCAACACAAAACGTTTTAAGGACTCTATTTCACTGGCAATGAAAAACGGGAAAGGTGTAATAATGATAATGGATAAAGATTCAGAAGAAGCTAAATATTTCAGTCAACATTTAATGTGTCCAACTACAGGTTTGTCTTATGATTTGCCTGCTCCTAATACTTTTTCTTTTAATTCTCCACAAGGGTATTGTCCAAAATGTAAAGGTTTGGGCTACATAGAAGAACTAGACATCAATAAAATAGTTCCTAATCAGGATTTAAGTATATATGCAGGAGCAATTACTCCTGTTGGTAAAATCACGACCGGACTTATGTTTTGGCAAATATCTGCACTATGCAAAAAACATGATTTAACTATAAAATCTCCTTTCAAAGAATTACCTAAAGAATTGGTAAGAGAAATCCTATATGGAACTGATGAAAAAATCAGATTAGACAATACTCCTCTAGGACCACAAGCAAAATACTACACAAAATACGAAGGAATAGCTATTGAATTGAAAACAATTAACGTAGGAGCCAACAAAACACTTTATGACGATTACGTTGAACAAACTGTTTGTCCTGTTTGCAAAGGAACAAAATTAAAACAAGAAGCTCTGAATTTTAAAATTGATGGAAAAACCATTTCGGAATTAAGTAATCTAGACATTACAGAATTGGAAAATTGGTTGACTAATATTGAATTAAAACTAACAAAAAAACAAAACACTATAAGCTTTGAGATTATCAAAGAAATAAGAAGCAGAGTTACATTTCTGCTCGATGTTGGGCTGGGTTATTTATCTTTAAATAGAAATTCAGCAAGTTTATCAGGAGGTGAAAGTCAACGTATCAGACTTGCAACACAAATTGGCTCACAATTGGTAAATGTATTATATATTTTAGATGAACCAAGTATTGGACTACATCAAAGAGACAACGCAAGACTAATAAAATCTTTGCAAAATTTACGAGACAGTGGAAATACAGTTATTGTTGTAGAACACGACAAAGAAATGATGCTTTCGGCAGATTATTTGGTGGATTTAGGACCAAAAGCCGGCAAACACGGAGGAAAAATAATTGCAGCCGGAACTCCAAAATCAGTATTAAAAACTGACGGTTTGACAGCAAAATATCTTTCAGGAAAAATAGAGATTGAAATACCAAAAGAAAGGCGAGAAGGAACCGGCAATAAACTTACGTTAATAGGTGCTTCGGGCAATAATTTAAAAAACGTAACCGTTGATTTTCCATTAGGCACTTTTATTTGTGTTACGGGAGTTTCAGGAAGCGGAAAATCTACACTAATAAATGATACTCTTTATCCTATTTTGAGCAATAAAATAAATCGTTCTTCCTTAAAACCCTTAAAACACGATGAACTTACAGGACTTGAACACATAAATAAAATAGCAGAAGTTGACCAAAGTCCGCTTGGTAGAACACCACGTTCCAATCCGGCAACTTACACTCAAGTTTTTACTGATATTAGAAATCTTTATGCTCTTTTACCCGATGCTCAAATTAGAGGTTACAAAGCCGGGCGTTTTTCTTTTAATGTAAAAGGGGGCAGATGTGAAACATGCAAAGGGGCAGGACTTGAAACTATTGAAATGAAATTACTACCAGATGTTTATGTAACTTGCAGAGAATGTGACGGAAGAAGATACAACAGAGAAACTCTGACAGTCAGATTCAAATCAAAATCAATAGCTGACGTTCTTGACATGACTATAAATGAAGCCGTAAGGTTTTTTGAAAATCATCCAAAAATACTGCGAAAAGTTAAAACATTACAGGAAGTCGGATTGGGCTACATTAAACTTGGACAATCTTCTACAACTCTCTCGGGAGGCGAAAGTCAGCGAGTAAAACTTTCCGCAGAATTATCCAAAGTAGCAACAGGAAAAACAGTATATATTCTTGATGAACCAACTACCGGAATGCACTTTGAAGACATAAAAATGCTTTTGGACGTAATTCAAAAACTTGTTGATAAACAAAACACGGTTATTGTAATAGAACATAATCTTGATGTAATAAAAACAGCTGATTATGTGATTGATATTGGTCCCGAAGGCGGAAAAGAAGGTGGAGAAATAGTTTTTGCAGGAACTCCAGAAGAATTAGCAAAAAAACGAAAAAGCTTCACCGGAAAATATTTGAAAGAAGAGTTGAAAAATTAAGAAATGATAGAATGATAGAATAATAGAATAATAAAATAATAGAATGCTTGAATAATAGAACGATAGAATAACAGAACTTAGCGATAGTGGTCTCACGAGTTTACGAGTAATGCTTGAATAATAGAATGATAGAATAATAGAACTTAGCGATATCGGTCTCACGAGTTTACGAGTAATGCTTGAACAACAGCATAATAAAAAATAGAATAATTGAATTAAGGAATGAAAGAGATTAAATATTAATTATTCCCTATTTCCAAATACCTGATTTTACGATTTTACTAATCATACAAAGTAATTATTTTTTTAACAAGTGGATGACGCACAACGTCTTTTTCGCCAAATTCTACAATTGAAATTCCGTCAACGTTTTGCAATTTATTTCGGGCATGAATTAACCCTGATTTTTTATCTCCCTCTAAGTCAACCTGTGTAACATCGCCTGTAACAATAAACTTAGAGTTTTCGCCCATACGAGTAAGAAACATTTTCAGCTGATTTACGGTTGAATTTTGAGCTTCGTCAAGTATAACAACAGAATTACTCAATGTTCTACCACGCATATAAGCAAGCGGAGCGATCTGAACAATACGATCATTCATTAAACTACCCAATTTTTTTGGTGGAAGAATATCATCAAGAGCATCGTATAGCGCTTGCAAATACGGATCAAGTTTTTCTTTAAAATCGCCGGGTAAAAATCCGAGTTTCTCACCGGCTTCAACTGCAGGTCGACTGAGAATTATTCTTTGAACTAGCTTGTCTTTTAATGCTTTTATGGCAAGAGCAATTGCAATGTATGTTTTTCCAGTTCCTGCCGGACCAATAGCAAACAACAAATCACTTTTATCAAATTCCTTAACCAATCGTTTTTGATTAGGTGTTTTTGCCTTAATTGGCTTACCGTTTTTGCCGTACAACAAAACTTCCTTATCCTGAAAAACAATTTCTCCAAGATTTGAAGTTTCTGCATTCATAATTTCTTTTATATCATTAGTTGAAAGTTTATTATATTTATCATAAAATTCAAGTAGAAGACTCATTTTTTTTTCAAAATATTCCAATTCAGATTTACTTCCCAATAACCTAATAATATTTCCTCTTGCAACAATTTTAACTTTTGGAAAAAAGCTTCTAATATAATCCATGTTAACATCGTTAACCCCAAATAAACCGCTTAAACCCGTTTGTTCAAGCTTAATCTCTTTTTCTGTCATCTATTATTTACAATTTTTAATTTGATTTTTACACAAATTTAATTATTTTATTTCACAAAATTAGTAAAACTTTTAATTTTGTACCAAAATGAAATTCTGAAAGAGCATTTGAATTAATTTTTCAATTTTAAAAAACTATTGGATCAAAAATTTAAGTGTTGAAAAATCAGCAGGTTTCTTAGATGTAATTTATGCCTATTATTACTTTAATAAATGATTGGAAGCATGAATCTTTGTACTCGTCACTCATAAAAGGTCGACTTGCTTCATTAAATGCCAATATAGAAACTATTGATCTTATTTCTGTTTTTGAAACTTTTGATTATTTATCTGCTGCATTTATTCTTAAAAACTCGTATAAAAATTTTCCGCAAGGCACAATTCATCTAAATTTTGTAACTAACCTTAAACAAAAAGACAGCGATTTTTTGATTGCAGAGTTTGACAATCAATTCTTTATCAGCGAAGACAACGGTTTTTTGCCTATCGTGTTCGATAACAAACCGGTTAAAGTTTACAGGCTCCCGAGAGAAAACACCAGTTTTGATGAACTTGAATTTTATCCTTTAATTGTTAAAACAATTCTTGCAAACATGCTTGATAAACTAGAACCTCCAACCGAAGAATATGTAAAAAGCACATTGCCGGAACCCGCAATAATTAGCAATAGAATTGTAGGACACATTTTATATATTGATAATTACGGAAATTTAATAACAAATTTTGATAAAAAATTCATTGATGAAAATTGTCACGGCAAAAAATTTAAAATTGTAGTTCAATCTGAAAGAAATGTGATTGAAACCATTTCTGAAAATTACAGCGAAACAGAAAGTGGCGATATTCTTTGTTTATTCAATAGTTTGGGACATTTAGAAATAGCCATAAAAGACGCCAGCATTGCAGAACTAATGTCGATAACCAGAAAAGATCAGGTAAGTATTATTTTTGAAGATAATTCTAAAAAAGAAACAGGAACACTTTTTTAAAAACAATATGTAAATCAGAGAATCTGAGAATATTTCAATTATTCAAGCATTCTATTATTCTATTATTCAGGCATTCAAGCATTCTATCATTCAGGCATTCTATTATTCTATCATTTAAACATCTCTCACAATATAAACATCATAATCGCCTAAAAATTTAAAACCTGATTTTTTGTAGAGATTTATTGCCTTTTGATTAGATTGATGAACCTCTAATTTCACTTGTAATTTAAGCTCTTTTACAAACTTCAACGACTCATCAACAAGAATATGCGAAAGACCTTGTCCTTGATATTCTTTTTTTACAGCAAAATGATGAAGATAAAGTCTGCGGTGGTCATTTGATAGCCAGGAAGTGCCAATAATTTTGTAATTCTGGGAGTCAATCAAAAGAAACAACTTGCCACCGTTTTCTATTGTATTTGTAATAACTTCTGCTGTATCTCCCCTCTCCTTTCTACTCAAGCCAAGGCTTTCCCACAATTCAAAAACTTCATTATAATCCGGTAAGCTAAAATCACGAACAAAAAATCTTTCCATTGTTTATTATTTCCATAAAGCAGTAAACTCAGCAGACAAATAATTATCGTTTGCTTCGGGACAAGTATAAGTAACAGAAAACGGTTTATTAGAAATAACAACAAAAATACCTTCAATCCATCCTGCAATTCTATCAAAAATCAATTTTTCGTCCTCTGTAAATCCTGTTGCAACAAAAACAACTTTATTATCTGACCGGAATGTCATATCAAATTTACCGGTAGAATAATAAGTAGAAAAAATAGATTTTATTCTTTTAAGCACAAAATCGACAGATGCTATTCTAACAAATATTTTATAAACCCCTTTTAATGCTCTAATTGCACTGTCTTTTCCGATATCAAAAGCGGCTTTTTTAATGTTTCCATCATAAAATAATTCCCCTGCTTTTTGAGTAGGAATAATAACAGCCTCTTTCAGAGGATACCAATTTCCGGCAAGTATGCCAATATTAAAAAATGTTTTTACGGTTTCCGGGAAAGAAGAAATCCATTCATCAAACCGGTCAGGATAATTTTCTTTAACAAATTCTTGTGTGCTTTTTACAGCTGTTCCTTTAATTTCCATTGATATAAAGAAAGTTAAACAAATTTAACATTAACAATTCCTATTAAACTGCCATTTTCATTTTTGGTTTTTACATCTACAAAGTATTCCCTTTTTGAAACAATACTCATTAACCCATTGATCCAGCCGGAAATGGCGTCAAAAATCAAAATTTGACTTTCATCAAACCCAAGAATAGTAACAACAATATTGTTTTTGTTGGCTTCTGAAACCTCAATTTTTGCAGGTTCTGCATAATAAGTGGAAAAAATTCTTGTTGCTCTTTTTAAAACAAAATCAACAGAAGATATTTGCACAAAAATTTTATATACACCTTTCAAAGCTCTTAAAGCACTATATTTACCCACATCGTTAGCTGCTTTGATTTTCTCGTTGTTATAAAAAACATTTGCAATAGTTAAAATTGGATTCAAGTATGCATCATCCAAATCGTACCAATTAGATGAAAAAACTGGATTATCATAAAGTTCCCTACTTTTTTCCGGTAATTTTTCTTTAAAAAGTTCAACTTTGTTTGTGTAATTCGTTTCAACAAAGCTGATTACATTTGATACTGATGTGCCTTTAATTTCCATTTTTACAAATTATCCCATTTTACTTCTACATGACCTTCTATAAAGTCTTCTTCAATTTCTTTAACCACATGAGTAATACTTGTTGGTTTTTTTGCTATCACAGTAAATAAAGCCTCTGCCCAACCTGCAATTCTTGTTATAATAATTTCGTGACCTTTTTGAAACCCGATTACTTTAAAATATTTCACATTCCCTTTGTCTATCGTTTCTACAGTTCCATTTGAATAGTAAGTAGCAAATATAGACTTTAATCTTTTCAAAACAAAAGCCATAGAAGCAATTTTAACAAAAATTTTATAAATCCCCTTTAATGCATCTAACCCACTATATTTCCCCAATTCGTATGCAGCTTTTTCAACATCTCCGTCAAAACATATTTTACCAATTATTTCGGTAGGGACAATATACGCCTCAACAATGGGATACCAAGTCCCCGCCATAATTCCGTCATCAAAAAATTTCTTTGTGCCTTCTGGTAAACTTTGTAACCATTCGTCATACTTATCCGGAAATTTTTCGTTCAAAAAATGTAACGTACTTACTAATGCTGTTCCTTTTATTTCCATTAAACATATAATTTTATTCCCATTCTGCTAAAACTTTACCAATTATAAAATCTACATCTTCTTGCTCAAATGAATGTTTTACTGAAATTGGCTTTGAACCTATTATTCTTAATGTTTCTTCAATCCATCCTGCAATTCTAGAAAATATTTGAACATGTTCTGGTTTAAATCCTGTTATTTTAAACACAGCTTTTTTTGTTTCTGCTTCAACTATTTCAAAATTCACCTCTGAATAATAAGTGTTAAAAATTTTAGGACTTCTTTTCAAAACAAAAATTGGAGAAGCCATTTTTACAAAAATTTTATAAACCCCATTTAAACCTTCTATAGCACTAAATTTACCTATTTCAAAAGCTGCTTTTTCAACGTCACCTTCAAAGAATAATTCCGCTATTTTTTCAACAAGAATAATCATTCCATCCATAATAGGATACCATTGAGTTGCCATTACAGGATTACTTACAAGCATCTTGCTACTCTGCGGCAATGAATCTATCCATAATTGTTCTTGATTAGGATAAACTTTTTTTACAAAATTATGTGTACTTTTGACCGAAGTTCCTTTTATTTCCATTCAAACGTAAAATTTGGGACTAAGATAATAATTTTTTAATTTTGTTGCAAAAAATATGAAAAAAAAATCATTTTCAATCTTCTTAACTCTAGTTTTTGTTGCTTTTTTTTCATTAAAATTGAGCTGTCAAAACAAAACAAATCTACCAAATATAGCATCTTTTTACAATCCTTCGTTAACTACGCTTCACCCCAAATACAAGCTACACAATAAAGCTGAAGGAACATCAACCGTATACTCTTACATTTATTTACCAGAACTAAATTTTGTGAGATTAGGAAATAATACTTTTGAAGGAAAAATTGAAATTAAATATTTATTTTATGAATCTTTGGAATCAACTTATATTTTAGACAGTGCTTCCAAAACAGTTGTTTTTCAAAAAACAAACATAAAAGAATCTGTTATTACTTATTTTGATGTAAAACCTCCCGTTTCAAAATGCAAACTAATTATTATCACAAAAGACTTATATAACAGCAAAAAAAGTCTAAATATTATTGACATTGATAAAGAAAATAATAGCGAACAAAATTTTCTTCTGATGGATTCGGAAACTTTTAAACCTGTTTTTACTGAATATGTAGTTCCAAACAGACCATATAAAATAAAATACAACAAAGATTGTGACTCTTTTTTAGTTTCAAAATTTCTTCCTGACACAACGCTTGCTGCTTCTCCTTTTTCTGCAATAAATTCAAATTATACACCTAAACTTGACTCTCAGTTTTATGTAAAAAAATTAACAGATTTTACAATTACGAAAAGTGGAATCTATTCTTTTGAAAACACGCTCAATAACGAAAATTTCACTATTGTTTGTTTTACTGATCAATTTCCTCTTATGACTTCTGCCGATGAAATGATTCCTCCTTTGAAATATTTATGCACTTCAAAAGAATATAAAGATATTAATGTTCAAATTAATAAAAAATTAGCATTGGACAACTTTTGGCTATCTACAAATAAAGAACCTGCTATTGCAAAATCACTAATTAAAATTTATTACAACAGGGTTTTATATACAAACACTAAATTTACATCTACAAGAGAAGGTTGGAAAACCGATAGAGGAATGATTTATATTATTTTCGGACCACCGGAAGTTCTTCACATAGGAGACAATTATGAAGAATGGATTTATGTTGATGGATATGCAGGCAAAGAAGTAATTTTCACTTTCGACCGAAAACAAAATGATTATACCTCAAATGACTACGTTTTGAGAAGAAATATTTCTTTTAATTATTACTGGAAAGACGCTGTAAGCACATGGAAAAAAGGAAACTTGTATGTTTTTTAATCTAAATTTGACAAATTTTACATTAAAACATACTTTTGCAAACCTTATCAACAATAAAAAAAATGAAAAATTTATTCAAACTTTTTAGAGCCGAAAATCTGCTATTTATTATTTTTATTCAATATGCAATGAGATTTTTTATAATAAAACCTATTTTAGAAAATCATAATATCAATATTCTTTTCAGCGAATTTAATTTCGGATTATTAGTGCTAACAACTGTTATTTTGGCAGCTTCAGGCTATCTAATAAACAATTATTTTGACGCTGAATTAGACGAAAAAGCCGGAAAAAATGTTGTAATAGGTAAGTCTATTTCAAAAAAATCGGCAATGAATATTTATGTCTTCATGAATATTGTTGCAATAGCAATAGGTTTTTACATTTCTTATTTGGTGGGCATTTACAAAATTGGGTTTATTTTCGTGATAATTAGCGGTTTGTTATGGTTTTATTCATCAGCATACAAAAAAATGTTTCTAATTGGAAACCTGATTATTGCACTAATGGCTGCAATGGTTCCGTTTACAATTGTCTTGTTTGAAATTCCTTTACAATACGATATCAACAAAGAAATTTTACTTACTCGTGGTCAAAATTTGAACGACATTATTTTCTGGCTTGCAGGATTTGGAGGGTTTGCTTTTATAATGACTTTAATTAGAGAAATAATAAAAGACATTGAAGATTTTGACGGAGATATGGCTTTCAATGCCAATACATTACCTATTATTTTGGGCGAAAAAACTGCTAAATTTATTGTCACTTTTCTTACATTGATAACAATTGCTGCGATAGGAATAATTTCATTTAAGTTTTTAACAAACACTTCTACTATTATTTATGTAATTCTGTTAATAATTTTACCTTTAATTTTTCTAATTGTTAAAAACTTTATGGCAAAAAATTCAAAAGATTTTCACTTTTTAAGTACTTTTACAAAATTAATTATGATAGCCGGAGTTCTTTACTCGGTTGTTGCTTACTTAAATTTCTAAAAAATAAAATTTACAATGAGCGAAAACTTTATTGTATCAGCCCGAAAATACAGACCTTCAGATTTTGACAGTGTAGTTGGACAACGTTCTATTACAACTACTCTTAAAAATGCAATTAAAACTAATCAATTGGCACACGCTTATCTTTTTTGCGGTCCGAGAGGAGTTGGGAAAACTACATGTGCCAGAATTTTTGCCAAAACAATAAACTGCCAAAATTTAACCGAAGAAACCGAAGCCTGCAACGAATGTCAGTCATGTACAGCTTTCAATTCTAATCGGTCGATGAATATTCATGAGCTTGATGCAGCTTCTAACAACTCTGTTGAAGATATTAGAAAACTAATTGACCAAGTTCGTATTCCCCCACAAATTGGACATTATAGTGTATATATTATCGATGAGGTTCACATGCTGTCAACACAAGCTTTTAATGCTTTTTTGAAAACACTTGAAGAACCACCCGAACACGCTATTTTTATTCTGGCTACAACCGAAAAACATAAAATTTTACCTACAATTCTTTCGAGATGTCAAATTTTTGACTTTAATAGAATACAGGTACTTGATATTGTTGATCATTTACAAAATATCGCAAAAAAAGAAGAAATAGAAGCAGAGCCAGAAGCTCTAAATATTATCGCTCAAAAAGCTGACGGTGGTTTACGTGATGCTCTTTCTTTCTTCGACCAAATAGCTAGTTTTTCTGACAAGCACATAACTTACGAAAAAGTAATTCAAAGTCTTAACGTACTCGATTACGATTATTATTTCAAATTAACCGACAGCTTTCTTACAGGCGAATATGTTTTTTCTCTTACAATTTTTAATGATATTCTAAATAACGGCTTTGATGCAAGTAATTTTATAGTTGGATTAAGTGAACATTTCAGAGATTTACTTGTTTCAAAAGATGCTAAAACAATTGAATTACTTGATGTTGGACATTCGATACGAGAAAGATATCTTGAGCAAACAGCAAAATCTCCCTTGCAATTTTTATTAAAAGGACTTGATATAATTTCAAATGCCGATATTCAATACAAAATGGCTAAGAACAAGCGTTTATTGGTTGAATTAATGTTGCTAAAATTATCGCAAGTAACAGGCGAATTACAAAAAACTTTTACTCAACAGCCAATTATTCAAAACCAACAAGTTGTTCAACAACAACAAAATATTCAACCGGAAGTAAAAAAAGAAGAAACAAAACAAGAAGAAGAAACAAAAAAACCGGAAATAAAAAAAGAAATAGTTCAGGAAAAACAGCCCGAATACGAACAAAAAGCAAAATCAAAATTCTCATTACCTTCTGTAAATCAGCTTGTTAACGGCGGAGGTTTAAAAAAAGAAGACGAAAATAATCAAGAAGAAAAAAAAGAAGAAAAAAGAATTACCGGTGATAAAATTGTTACCTTAGAACAAATTTCTCCTTTTTGGCTTGAATATGCCGAAAGCATTAAAAATGAAATGCCTCGTTTGGCTTCTACTTTATCCGAATATGAATATGAACTAAAAGACCAGACTATTCACCTTAAACTTTCAAATGAAACTCAAACACAGCAGATTTTAAAGATAAAACACGAAATTCTAAACTTTATTAATCAAAAACTTGATTCGAATCTTAAATTAGAAGTTGTTATTTCTGACGCTCCTTTAAAATCAAAAACGCCATACACAAAAGAGGAAAAATACGAATATTTAAAAGAAAAAAATCCGGAACTTGATAATTTAAAGAAACAATTTAGACTTTTTGTTGATTAAATGCTGATTCAAAACCCTAAATACCTAGCTATTGAAGACTTATATGATTTTTTTTCTAAGTCACACAAAGCCAATATTGTAAATACTCTTTTTAAACAAAAAACTCTCATAGTCAGACACAAAGGCATTAGTCACACAATAGCATTAGATTTTGACAAGACAATAAAAACCTGGACAAAAATTCCTTTTTGGTGGTCTATTGTATCCACAATAATCGGAATATCAGCATTTGTAATATTTTCATTATCAAGTAGTAATATCGAATCAAGTATGGTTTTTGGTGTAATTATTCTTTCAATAATAGTTATGTTAAGTCAATATTCATTTTTTATTTTCTTTTCTCCTCAGATTAAGGAATTTAGAGAAGAACTCAAACAAATAGTCTAATAATATAATTGCTTTTTTTTTACATTTTTAGTATTTTTGTAAAAAGAATAAAAATACAAATGCATCAGATAATATCCGAAAAACTTCCCCAACTTATCAAGATATGTAAAGAACATAAAGTTACAAAACTATACATATTTGGTTCAGCCTTAACTGAAAATTTTGATATTAATAGCGACATTGATTTTCTAGTTGAATTTGAAAAAAAATTATTACCAGAAGAAAGAGGTGAACTATACTGGCAATTGGACGAACTTCTACCTAAATTATTCTCAAGGAAAATAGATTTAATTACAACATCGAGTCTGAAAAATAAATATTTTATTGAAAACATCAATAAAACCAAATTTGCAATTTATGAATGAATTAATTTTGAAATATTTAGAGGATATTAAAAATGCTATCAAAAATATAGAAGAAGATTTAGGAGAAAAAAGATTTTTTGAAGAATACACTAAAAAAAGGACTATAAAACAAGCAACAGAAAGAAACTTTGAAATCATTGGAGAAGCAGTAAACAAAATTATTAAAATTAATCCTGATATTAAGATAAGTTCTACTAAACGAATTATTGGCTTGCGAAACAGGCTTATACATGCTTATGATGCAATAGATGATGCAAATATTTGGGCAATTATTATTAATCACTTACCAACTCTAAAATCTGAAATATTGGATTTTTTGAAAGAAGAATAGTTTCTGAAAAAAAATAAAACATTTCAGTTTATTAAAATAATATATCTATCATTCTTCACAGCATCTAACATTAAATAAATGTCCAAAAACAAAATAAACGAAGAAATAAAAAACCTGCAAACTCAACTTGCAATCGAAAAAGCCGAAGATTTATCGCAATTTAAAATTAAAATGCAAAGTACTACGCTAATCGAACGCAGAAACGAAGGAGTTTTGTGGTATCCGGTTCAGCTCGCAACTTCTTTGTACGATGCAGGCGAAAGATTGATAATCAACGTTTCACGCTCAAAAGAACATTCCGGCTCGCATCTTTTTCAAAACGGAAAACTTGTCAGTATTTTTTCAAATTCTGACAGTAATAACGAACAAACAACTTTTGTTACCGGCGTTGTTAATCAGGTGCGTGAATTTGACATGTATATCACAATAAACAACGACATATTTCCTGATTGGCTAAAAGACGGAAAACTTGGAGTTCAGCTTCTTTTTGATGAAAATTCATATTTGGAAATGGAAAGAGCCCTGAACATTCTCCAAAAAACTGATGATAGACGTCTAAATCAACTAAAAAGTATAATTATAGGTGACGAAGATGCAAGTTTTGAAGAAAAATACAAAGTTTCCATTCCAACACTAAACAAAAGTCAAAACGATGCACTCAATTTAGTTTCAAAAGCTCAGGATTTAGCAATTATTCACGGACCTCCGGGAACCGGAAAAACAACAACAATTATTCAGTCGATTGTTCACACTTTAAAAGACGAAAAACAAATTTTGGTTTGTGCTCCAAGCAATTCTGCCGTTGATTTGTTGGTTGAAAAACTTTCCGAAAAAGGAATAAATGTTTTACGTATCGGACATCCTGCAAGAGTTACAGACAATGTACTTAAAAACACTCTCGACACAAAAGTTACTTTGCACGAACATTACAAAGATGTAAAAATGATTCGTAAACAAGCCGAAGAATTATTCAAATCCGCAGGAAAATACAAACGTAATTTCGGTCCCGAAGAACGCCGACAAAGAAACGAATCGTTCAAAGAAGCACGCAGATTAAAAGACGAAGCAAAACAGCTAATCCATTATATTACTTCTAGTCTGATTTCTGACGCACAAGTTATTGCAACTACTCTTGTTGGAGCAAATAATTATCAGATAAAAGACATGAAATTTAAAACTGTTTTTATTGACGAAGCAGCGCAAGGACTTGAACCCGCTACATGGATTCCAATTATAAGATCAGACAGAGTAATTCTTGCCGGCGATCACAGCCAACTTCCACCTACTGTAAAGTCTTATGAGGCAGCAAAAAACGGACTGGAAATTACTCTTTTTGAAAAAGCTATAAAACGAAATTCTGCCGATGTTATGCTTAATGAACAATATCGAATGAATGAAAAAATAATGACTTTTTCGAGTCGATATTTCTATAAAAATCAGTTAATTGCAAACGAAAAAGTAAAAATTCACACTATTTTTGATGAAGATATTCCTGTTGAATTTATCGACACTGCCGGAACCGGTTTTTCGGAATACACCGACCCAGAAACCAAAAGCACGATGAACCGGGAAGAAGCTGATTTATTGATGAAATATTTAAAAACATACTTGGAAGGAATTAACGAAACCAATTTAACAGAAATTGACGGAATTGGTGTAATTTCTCCATACAAAGCTCAGGTAAACATTTTACAAGAACATTTTGATAATAATTTTGAGTTTCCTGATTTTGTAAAAGAAAAAGTTTCTATCAACACTGTCGATTCATTTCAGGGACAGGAAAGGGATATTATTTTTATTAGTCTTGTCAGGTCAAACGAGAAAAATGAAATTGGATTTTTAGCTGATATTCGCAGAATGAATGTTGCAATGACCAGAGCAAGAAAAAAACTTGTTATTTTTGGTGACAGTGGCACAATTTGTAAAAACAATTTTTACAATAGTTTTGTCGATTACATAAATGAAATTGCAGCATACAAAAGTGCTTTTGAAATAATGTATTAATACAATGAATAATTAACAGTTAATAATGCGAATTAAGAGTTGAAATATTAAATTGAAAATCAGCTTATTATGTATTTCGTCTAAATCAATTTAAAACACCAAAATTAAGCAAAGCTACATCCAACTTTGTACTACTACGAAGAATGAGGAGTCTCTAACTCATTTTAAATATATCGATTCGCTAATTAATGGTGCCAAGCGGGCAAAATTTTCATCCACCCTAAAAAATATTCTTTTGCCAATAAGTAATTCCCATTCTAATTTTCCCGTAAGAAATTTCTTCGTTCATGTTAAAAAACAAAGGTTTCATTCCATTTTCCAGCCCAACTTCGTCTATCGCTTTTTTGATTCTTTTTAATTCTTCCTCCGGTATTAGTTTTAAAACATCAATATCGTGTCCTTCCTCATAATATTTTGTGAGATGACCAAAAATTGTGGCTTCACTTAAACTCCGTTTTTTAGCTATTTCTTCAATAGAAAAACCATCGTTAAACATCTCAAAAGTAATCACATAAGTAGAACCTTTTATATTTGAACCTTCATCACTTTTTTCACGGATAAATTTGAGAATTTCGCCAATAAAATTACTACCATATTTATTATTTTTAAACTCTCCTACCCCGCTTATTTTACCAAGTTCATCATGTGTTGTTGGCTTTAAACTAGTCATTGCTTCAAGAGTTGCATCATTAAAAACAACATAAGGCGGAACAGCTTCTGAATCAGCAATAATTCTTCTCAACTCCCTCAATCGGTCAAACAACTCATTATTAATCATTTTTGTTTTAGATAAAGGCTTAGCATCTTTTAATTTTTGATCATTTTTCTTCTTTATTTCATGAACATGCACCAAGCTAACTTTTTTTCCATTAAACAAAATTTTATCTCCCGCATCAGTTACTTTTACAACGTTATTCTGGTCGTAAGCAATTTCTATAAATCCCTGATTCAGAAGTTGTAACATATATTGATGCCAATCAAAAAAACTAATATCTTTTCCTGCGCCAAAGGTTTTAATATTTTGATACCCTTTATCAAAAATTTCTTTTTTCCCTGCACCTCTCAATACGTCTATAAGCATTGTTACTCCAACGTTTTGGTCAAGTCGATATAACGCAGAAAGTGCTTTTTGGGCAATGATTGTTCCATCAAATTGCTGAGGAGGATTTTGACACACATCGCAATTTCCACAGTCATTTTCCAGATGTTCTCCAAAGTAACTCAAAAGAATTTTTCTTCGACAAGTTTGTGCTTCGGCAAATTCCTGAATACGCTGTAATTTTGAAAGTTCTACTTCCCTATTATTTGGAGCTTCGTCTATAAAGCGCCTGTAAACCATAACATCTTGCAGACTGTAAAACATCATTGTGTCTGTTTTAACTCCATCACGACCACCTCTTCCAATTTCCTGATAATAATTTTCGATGTTTTTTGGCATGTTGTAATGAATAACCCAACGCACGTTAGATTTGTCTATTCCCATACCAAAAGCAATTGTAGCACAGATAATTGGAGTTTTATCCTTAATAAAATTATCCTGAACTTTTGATCTTTTTTTGCTATCAAGTCCGGCGTGGTAATAATCAGCTTTAAAACCTTCTTTTTTAAGAGTTTTCACCATTTCTTCGGTAGATTTTCGGCTCAAACAATAAATAATTCCCGATTCATTTGGTCTTGCTTTTATAAAATCAATTATTTTTTTCTTTCTGTTTTGTCCCGGAACAACATTTAAACTAAGATTTGGTCTGTCAAAAGAAGCAATGTATTGTTTTGTGTTCTGTAAATTTAATTGTTTAATAATATCACGAGCAGTAATTTTATCGGCAGTGGCAGTAAGTGCTACAATCGGAATTTCAGAGTATGTATCTTTAAGGATTTTTAATTCTGTATATTCAGGTCTAAAATCGTGTCCCCACTGCGAAATACAATGGGCTTCATCAATTGCAAAAAGACTTATGTCTAATTTTTTTAGAAATTCTATAAAACTCTCACTAACAAGTTTTTCGGGTGAAACATATAATAATTTTATTTTACCATCAATAATGTCATTTTCGACTGCAACTTGTTGGTCAACAGAAAGAGAACTATTCAAAAAAGCAGCCGAAATTCCAACAGCCCTGAGACTTTCCACCTGATCTTTCATCAAAGAAATCAATGGAGAAACAACAATTGCAATACCTTTTTTTAATACTGCCGGAATTTGAAAAGTAATAGATTTTCCTCCGCCAGTAGGCATAAGAACCAGACAATCGTTTTTATTCAGAATATCATTAATAATCTCTTCTTGTAAAGGTCTAAATTCATCGTAGCCGAAATATTTTTTCAAAACTTGTTGGGCTTCAGTTAACATATCTGTAAAATGTTTTTTTTATTTTTGACAAAATTATTATTTTTAAGACTAAAAACCATTTTTTTTATTAACATTGAATTAATTCAAACTAATAGTTAATCAATTAAAAAAAAATATTAATTTTGAAAAAAAATTAAACTTTCGTATTATGGATAAACCAATAAAACTAGATTATTTGAATTATTTAGATTTCTCAAAATTCACTGAATTTGATTTCTCTATTTTTTTCAAAAAATATAAATTAGAAGAATCTATAATTTTAGGATCTTTTGTCTCAGGATATAACTCTCTGGTTTTGTGTATAAAATTAAACCCCATTTGGAATCCTGTATTAGGCTTAAACAATACACAATACGTAAAAGACCATCCTTTTTTATTTCTTTTAATGCCTTGTATTCATAAATTAAACAACGAATACAATACCGAAACAGGATTAGAATTTGAAATAGCAAAATACGATACCAAGCCACTTAAAAACAAACATTTTGACACATTTTTCAAAAATCATTACGGCGATAAAATTCAAATAATGCATTCAGAAAGTTTCTCGGCATATTGTATCACGCATGACAATAATCTAATAGAATTATAATAGAGCTAAAAATATTACTCAAAAAATCATCAAAAACATCGGGTCAAAACGGTGTTTTTTTTATTTATTTGTCTAAATTTAAAAAAAAAATCTAAAAAACAAATTCAAAATCTTATAAAACAAAACAAATGAAAAGAACTTTAATAATTCTACTTTTTGTATTTTTCGCAATCCAAATTAATGCTCAACAAAGTAAAACAGGTTCTCAACGTCCCGAAGGTGTAAGCATTGGTAAAATCTACAATGATTCTAAATCACAAATCGTAATTAGTGGAGTACCAACTTATCTTTGGCACAGAGGATGCGGACCAACAGCACTCGGAATGGTTATTGGCTATTATGATTCAAATGGATTTTCCGATTTAATAGAAGGAGATGCCACAACACAAACAACAGAAGTTGACAATGCTATAGCAAATTCGGACCATTATAACGATTATTCAACACCACTAGATTATTGGCCAAATTTAGAGCAAGATAATTCCGAACTTGGAGGCGCACACACATCAAATTGTATTGCCGATTTTATGCAAACCTCATGGAGTAGTGAGGGAAATTACTGGGGCTGGAGTTGGAGTTCCAAAATTGCACCTGCTTTCAATTCGTACGTTTCTCAACTAAACGACGATTATATTATTAGTAGTCAACGTATTTCGTATAGTGCATATTCTTGGGATTTATACAAAACAGAAATAGACAACAATCGTCCGGTTGTTTTTCTCGTTGATAGCGACGGAGACGGGTCAACAGACCACTTTGTAACAGGAATAGGTTACGATGATGCAACAAACGAATATGCTATATATGACACTTGGGACACTCAAATTCACTGGTACACTTACCAAGGAATGTCTTCTTCTTATGCCTGGGGGATTTATGATTTTAATAAATTTGAAATCTCTGTACCTGTAAATATTTTAGAAAATGATGAGTCTATTAAAACTTATCCAAATCCAACAACAGGAATTTTCAGAATAGATAATTCAAATTCATTAGAAATAACGAAAATTGAAGTTTTTGACATTTCAGGAAAATATATTTTTTCAACAAATTCTACTCAAATAGATATTTCAAACCTTGAAGATGGAATTTATTTAATCAAAATTATCACAAACAATAATGTTTTAACAAAAAAAATCACAAAGAAATGAGCAAATCATTGATGCTATTAGTCGCACTTTTATTTAGTATTAATGTTTTTTTGAATGCTCAAAACTCATTTCCCGGGAATTGGCTCGGGGAATGGGATGGATATATGTTTTGGTACAAAGAAACAAAATTAGTAGACAGCATTCATGCCGGTTTAACAATAAAAAAAACAGATGTTGATACAGCTTGGACATGGAAAACATCGTATTACGCAAAAGACACAATAATAAAGGATTATATTTTAAGAAAAAAAGAAGAAAATTGGTACCTTATAGACGAAGGTGAAGGAATTTTCCTCAACGCTTTTTTAGTAAATAACCAGTTAATCAGCATGTTTACAGTTGAGAATAAGCCTTTGCCGGCTGTTTATACTCTAAATAAAAATATTTTAACATTTGAAATATCAATGTGGGAAAAACAAGGTAAAGTTAACGAACAAATTGATGATTTTGTTTTAAAAAGTTATCAAAAAGCTGTTTTGAAAAGAAAAGAATAAAAACATAACACAAATGCCTTTAAAACAACTTTTTACAAACACTATATTAAAATTTACTGATAATCAAACAATTAAAGATATACTTTGGCAACAAATAGAAGCCAATTATTCCGAAAAAAGCAGATTTTACCACACTCTGACTCATTTGAATGAGATGTTTGACCTATTAGATCAAGTAAAATCCCAAATTACTGATTATGATACAGTTTTTTTTGCCGTTTTTTATCATGATATAATTTACAATCCACAAGCAAAAGACAACGAAGAACAAAGTGCTGATTTAATGAAAAATAGCCTAAGTAAAATCAACTTTCCATCTGAAAAAATCAACAATTGCTACGACCAAATTATTGCTACCAAAAGCCACTCTCCCACTCTTTCCAAAGACACTAATTTTTTGCTTGATGCAGATTTAGCAATATTGGGACAAACATCAGAAAAATATCAAAACTACACTCAACAAATTAGAAAAGAATATTCATTTTATTCTAATGAAGAATATAAAAAAGGTAGAATTAAGGTTTTGAATCATTTCTTGAAAAATGAATCAATATATAAAACCATTTTTTTTAAAGAAAAATTTGAGAAACAAGCTAGATTGAATATTCAAAACGAATTGAATACTATAGAAAAATTAATTCTTTATTAATATACTTAGAAATTAGCGAAAGCATAATATTTGAATTAATCGGTTTAGTCAAATACTCATCAGCTCCGGCATTAAAACATTCTATTTTGTCATTTTCAAAAACAAAAGCTGTTTGAACAATAACAGGTAATTCGGGACGTATATTTTTAATTTCACGTGTTGCCTCTATACCATCCAACTCCGGGAGTTGCAAATCCATCAAAACAATTTCAATGTTTTTATTTGTTTTAACAAAATCAAGAGCTTCAATTCCATTTTTTGCGTGAAATGTATTTAAGTTGTTTTTTTTCAGAATCGTTTCCATCAAATCGGCACTCGACTGATCGTCTTCAACAATTAGAACATTTTCCCCATCAAAAGAAAACTGATCTTCTACTTTTATTGATTTTTTGTATAAATTTAGATCAATTGAATCATAAGGAATATCAAAATAAAAAACAGAACCTTTATTTAACTCAGATTCAAGCCATATATCACCATTTAATAACTCCACACATGCACTAGCAATAGAAAGACCAAGACCTGTTCCTCCATAAAATTTTTCTACTTGAACATTTGCTTGTCTGAACCTTTCAAAAACAACATTTTTTTTATCTTTGTGTATTCCAATTCCAGTATCTTTAACATAAAAACTCAAAAACGGACTTTGATTTTTTTCAGAAAGTACATACCCAAATTCAATAGACCCTTCTTCGGTAAATTTCAATGCATTACCCAATAAATTAACCAAAATCTGTTTAAGTCTTGTCTCATCAGTTTTCACCAGACAATTGTCTAGCGATTTTACAGCTTTTAGAGTAATATTTTTTGTAGAAACTTTTATTTGGTTACTAAAATCAATAAAAAATTCATCAATAAGTTTATTAGTATCAACAATTTCAATATTTAATCTAACCGTTCCTGCATCAAGCCTTGAAATATCAATAATATCATTGATAAGATTCAAAAGATGGTTTCCACTATTTATAATAATTTCAGAATATTTTTGTATCTCATCAGCCGAAGTATCCGGATCACCTAGAAAAGAAGCAAAACCAACAATAGCATTCATTGGAGTGCGTATTTCGTGGCTCATATTAGCCAAAAATGCTGACTTTAATAAATCACTTTGTTCTGCTTTTTCCTTTGCTTTTTTTAGTTCTTCCTGTGTTCTTATCAAATCAGTAATATCTCGTCCAATTACGGCAAGCGCTTTTCTTTCTCCATTAGAATGGAAAGTCGGAATTTTGAACACATCGTATATTTTTTCATCACCTTTAACTGTAGGAATTACTTCAATGCCTTGATTTATTACGCCCTTATTCCATGCTATTTCATCGGATTCCATACAAGCCATAAATGCTTCGCGATAAATTTCATGGGTATAATCAGCAAGCTGCGCATCGGTTTTACCAAAATAATCAACATCTTTTAAGCAAAAAAGTTCTAAATCAGCTTCATTAGCCAAAAGCCACTCCCCTTTTGCATTTTTATAACACACAATATCAGGAATAGTATTAATAAAAGAAGATAATCTGTGTTGATTTTCCAAAACAATTTCTTTTGTTCGCTCAAGTTCGTGTTGTACTTTTATTTGTTCGGTAATATCAACAAGATAACCAATAAGATAATCAACTTCACCCGAGCTAGTTTTTATTATATTTTTATAATCTTTTACCCAAAAAACTTTCCTATCTTTACTTACAACACGATAAGGTAAATGAGTAAACTGCGACACATTGTTTTTTACAGCATCTTTTAACTCTCGCTCAACTCTAACATAATCATCGGGATGAATAAATTTTTTAATAAATCCACTCTGATAAACTTCTTCTTTTGTTAATCCGCCATATTCAAAAACATTATCAGTTGTAAATTCAATATTCCATTTCCCGTTTTCATTTTTCCATTTAAAAATTAAAACAGGACCTTGATTAAAAATTTGCAGAAGCTTTTCCATTTTTGTTTTATATACTTCAAATTTAACAAAAAAAAACTTAACTTTTCACAGTTTTTTTACCAATTTTTAAAAAACAGGTTAAATAATCAATTTATAAAAACCAGTTAATAAAATTATAGCAAAAATTGACAGCAAAACGCCTACCCAATTAACAAATTTGAGTTTTTCTTTGAAAATAAAAAAGGCAAAAAGAATAGAAAGAGAAATAACTCCGATGTTATTTACACCAAAAACAACAGAACTATCCAAGCCACTATGATTTAATGCATAAATCATAAAATACATAGAACCAAAATTAGCCGTGCCAATAAGTAATCCGGTCAAAACAATTTTATAATTGAAAAAATCTCTAAATTTTGTATCATTAAAAAAACTCACTGCAACGCCTGTTAATCCTGAAATACCAAAAGAAATAGCAGTAAAAATGGGAATTTGAGCTTCGGTTAAGGTACTTTGTGCCAATTTTACAATTGAGTCTATTGCACCAATCGTAATAAACAATAAAACAGGTAAATAAATAAATTTAAGGTCAAACTCCTTCGTGCGTTTTCGGTAAACGGAGAAAAAAACAGAAAGTAGAGCTATAAAAATTCCTACAATTTTGATTTTTGTAAAAACTTCTGTAAAAAAAAGCATTGAAAAAAGCATTGGAACAACAACCGACATTTTATTTGAAATAGTCGTTATAGCAATTCCAATTTTTTGAGTAGAATAACCAATTAGATAAAAACCTACAATCAACAATGCACCAATTCCTAAAGCACTATAAATCCAATCACTTGAAACAAGTTCTAAAAATGAAAATTGTGTTTTATTTAACAAAAAACCAAGAAAAGTTGCGGCAAAATAATTGATAACAATAACCGGAAACAGCTTAATATTCAATTTGTTTTGCACTTTAAAAACGATAGCAATAACAGTTGAGCAGACAATACTTAGGAGAAGAAATATCATTCAGATTTTACTTTTAAAATAGGTTGCGAAAATAGTTGTAAACAAGCGATACAACAAATAATTTTCAAATTAAAGACCTAAACATCTTAAATACTAAATAATTTCATAAAAACATTAGTTAATTTATTTTTATATTACCCGATTCAAA
>JAFGUD010000392.1 GCA_016938685.1 Bacteroidales bacterium
GAGAACAAATGCCCAGCAGGCACAAAGTGCCGATGGAATCCGACCAGAGCCACCAAAAATTAAACACCCCAAAATGGGGTGTTTTTTTCAATTTTAATATTTTAAAAAAAATTATTATTCATATTAAAAAACTATTACTTTTTATGATAGAATACTGGGAAGATATTCCTGTTATAAAACGAAGAGATATTTTATGCCAAAAATAAAAGCAGTTATATTTGACTGTGCAACAACACTTGTTAAAACTGGCGGAATTTCCACATGCGAAATAATAAAAAAACTGTCTGGATTATCTGTGCCTTATTTCTTCGTAACCCAAAACGGTAACGACACATCAAAATTACAAAGGTTTTGTAATAATACAAAAATTTTTGAAACAAAACCTTATGAAACAAAACATAATATTTTTAATGGTGTTGTACAATCTATAAATATAAAACACAACGAATGCCTGGTAATAGAAGATAATTTAGATGGCACAAAAACCGCATCTGAAATGAATATGAAAGTTCTGGCTTATCTTGGGGAAAACATAACATTTGCCGACTATGCAAGTCTTAGAACAGCCGGCGCTTGGGGACTTTTGGACGATATGGAATGGTTATTATTTTTAACAGAAAAAGATAAGTGGTATAAAAAATTATTACTAAGAAATTTTTTGTTTAATAGAGCGAATTCGCGCTAAAATTTCCTGTAAATCAGATTCATCAACAGATTTATTATTGGAACTAACCTCGTCTGCCAAAACTATGCATAATGTTGCCAATAAAGAATTTTCTTGTAACGGGCCAATTTTATCCAAAATTTCACGTGCACGCAGATCAACCATTTTTCCCAATTCTATCAATCTGGCTTCTTGGCCATCTTCGCATCCCATTGGATAATTTTTATTAACAATTGGTATTGAAACTACGCTCATTTTAAACTCTTCAAAATGGATATTGATTTATCTATAAAATCCGAAGCCTTGGCATTTTTCTCGCGCAAAGTTCTTACCTGTTCGGTCAAGATTGCAACCTCTAGATCGGTTTGCTTGCCGGCTGTATGCGCAACCGAACTGAGTTTAGAAACCGTTTCTTCCAAAATTCCTAGTTCTTTGAAAATTTGTTGTTTTAAGTCTGACATCGCAAACAGTGTAAATTATTTTTTTTATGCGTTCAACACTAAAATGTGGTATAATGTACAGGCAGTTGTTAGGGAGATTGAATTTATGAAAACCAAAATCATCTATATTTCTGGCAGTGAGATTTTCGATGTCGCAGATGTACGCGCCGCATTTGACGAAGTTCGTAATGCTTTGGGCTTTGGACCAGACACAGTTTTATTTGGTGTACCAATTGATTCCGATGATTTAGGTTTAGAAAACAAAAATCCTGAAAACGTCTCAGAAGTCCCGGAAGCTCAGCCTGTGATAGAAGAAATAATAGAAGAAGTTGTAACTGAACCAGAACCGATAAAAAAGAAAACTTCAAAATCAAAACCAGAAACAAAAATCACAGTTCAAGAAACACGAGAAGTCCCAGAAAAAATAATTCCGATTCTGTCAGTTTTATCTGGTAAAAAAGATGAAGCGCCCATAATTGCAGAAGAATCGATTGAAATTTCCGAACCAGAAGATATCGAACAACCTAAAATACATGAAACAGAATTAAAATCTGTAACAGTTGAAACAATTACCATACAAAATCCTGATTTTCTGGACGACGAAGAAGAAATATTATCCGCGCAAACTGTAACAATTGAAGAAATGATTACAGACGAAGTTCCGGTCGCACAACAGCATAAAACACTGGAACAATTGTTTGAAAGAATTGCACCACTGCGTGAAACAGAAGAATTTATAAACATCACCAATGAAGAACCAAAAGAAGAAGTAAATCTTGATTTTACTTTGGAACAGTTAGCAACCGAGTTCGCAGAAAAAGAAGATAAAATAGTTAACACAACAAAATCCGAATCTTCTGGTAAAATTGGAAAACTGAAAAACATTCTACCTTTTAAAAAGGCGAAGCGCGAAGAACCAAGCTTAATGGGTGACTTGTTTGGCTGGGCTGGTATTGCTGCAAACGATGACGAGTTTTCAATCCCTGGATTTTTCACAACATCCGCCTCTAAGAAGTAGATATTGGCAACCGTCAAAATCGGATAGTGCGGAATGAATATC
>JAFGUD010000393.1 GCA_016938685.1 Bacteroidales bacterium
TACATTGGTAAATGCCGATGCTACATTGATTTAGTTCAAACGAGTTTTTGCGAAGTTTGGACTAATTTCAATGTGCAATCGGTATAATTTGGTTAATCTGTAATCAGTTGTTAAAAACTGGACAATAAGTATTTTACAATTTACTTATATATTCGCTTGGTGTAAGTCCTTCCAACTTTTTAAAATATCTGTAAAATGCTGATTTTGAATTGAATCCACTATCAAATGCAATTGCTAATATTGATGACTTTACATGCTCATTTTTGGCAATTTTTCCTTTAAATTCTTCTATTCTTTTGGAATTAATATAGTCAAAAAAATTGCTATTATAATGGCTATTCAAAGCTTTTGAAAGTTTATGTGCAGGTATTTTTAATGAATTAGCCAAATCGTTAATTGTTAAATCAGGAGACAAATGTGGCTTTTTATCAATGATATATTTATCAATAAACTCAAACTCTGGATTATCGTCAATCTCTTTTTCCTGAACGATTTCTTCTTCTTTTACATCAATAATTTTTTTGATTACACTATTTCTTTTTATCCCATAAAACCCTGATAACAAAACAAATACAACAAAACTACTAACATTAATATAGCTCAAAAATCTTGATAAATTAACAAAATTCTGAAACACTGAACCAAAAGAAATAATCAACCAAAAAATCAAAAATGTAACAAGTAAATTCATAAGTAATTTATGATTCAATTTTTCGACAGAAGAAAAAACTTTTTTAAGATTATTCTGATACTTCTTTACCCTTAAAATACTAATTATCATATAAATAGGAACAGGTGAAAGTTGTAAAAATGTGAAAATCTGAAACCTTAAATTTAGATCTGCTGAGGGCTGTTTAATAATTGCCATTTTCCCCTCCAAAGGCAAAAAGAAAATATCGCCCATAAAAACATACAAAAGGATTACAGGCAAAATATGCATAAATTTTGCAGACGTTTTTTCTTCCGGCAATGTTGTCAAACTTTCTACATAAAACCAAATCATTGGTCCTAGCAAAAAAGGAATACCAATATCAAGCAATAAGAATTGAGGAAATTTTTCAAAAAAACCTAACCTGCCAAAAAAACTGTACATAAACATTACGAATACCAGCAAAAAAACTCCGCCAAGATATTCATCTGCTTTTACATGTTTTTTACTAATAAAGAAAAAATATATCGAGAATGATAAACTAAGAATTAAACCGATTACTATCAAAAATATCATTTCTATTAAGTTTTGAGCTTGTAAATTTAATTTTTTTTGAATAAAACCAAAAATGGGAAATCCCACTTTCTAAAAAAACACATAATAAACTAATTATCAGCATTTTAAAAAATAAAAAAAACTTATCCTATTTTCCAAAAGTGGGACACATAGTCTTGCTAAATATCGTTTAATTAATAAAAACTCAAACTCTTACTGCTATGAAAACTCAAAAACATTTTTTCTCTCTGATATTTTTATTGATTTTTTCTCTAAATTCTTTTGCTTCAAATATTGACGATACTTTGTCTGTTGTTGATCCGGTTGGTATTATAACAATTGGAGAAAGTGATCTAATTGAATCTGTTGAAACAGCTAATTATCCTAATGAAATACTTGATAATGAAAATATTATAATAATTGGACTAAATTACAACTTGTCTGAAAGTTTAATAAACAATCAAACAGGAAATTTACAAATTAATCCAAATCCAACTGTAAATACTGAAAAGTTATGCGATTTAGAAAACAAAGAACAAATTAAATCATATTCTGCTGATTTACAAGATTTTATTTATGCTGAAAGAGATGACGAAAAAATGGATATTTACTTGGTAATGTTTTGTTCTAATGGCAATTTTTTTATTAAAACTTTAAAAAACACATTTTTTATTATATGTAAAATCGAAAAAAGAATAAACTCCGGCTTATTCTAAATTTAACCACTTTTTCATTTTTTTAAGTCAGGGAAATAATTGTTATGCTTATATTTGTCTAATAAATGTGAACGAATATGAACATGAAACCACCTCTTGTTTTCCTGACTTTTCTTTTGATTTCAATCTTCTGTAAAGCACAACTCGACTCAATATCTATTGCAAAAATTGATTCTATGTCGGTTTACAGCCATCATTTTGAGCCTGTTTTTGAAAATACTTTTCAAAGAAATCTTTTTGGAGATACAACATCTGAAAAAATATTAATAACAAACAGCGTCCAAAATTTCACCGCAAATGTTTTTTACAAAGAAAATAATGAGCAAATAAAAGTTTCTGGAAGTATAGAATTTTCATTCGAGCCAAATTTGTACTTTGACGTTTCGTATGAAATTGATTTTCAAGAACTTTTTAAAAAAGACGAATACGCAATAATTACCAAAACTTCTTACTCCTTCAATCGTTATTCTTCAACTACAATTAACATTTGGCATGTTACAAAAGACTCTATAACACATATTTACGAATTTCCTCTTGAAGAATATTCATATTCAGGTCTTTTAACTTACGAATATTCAACTAATTGTAGCTATGAATTTGTTCAAGACAACGAGAAATTTCCCAAAACACTAATTATTCAAAAAGAGGTTCACAATATGTACAACGGTGTGTTAAATGACATGGAAGAGCTGGTTTCTGCAACAACCGAAGACGAAGAAAGTACAATTACTGTGAATTTTTCATATAAAAATGGCAAAATAATTCCCACTGAAAATATTGATGTTACTTTTCAACTGATTAGAGATGAATAATTCTTTTTATAAAATTTAACAAATGTTAAAAAAAATGTAACTATTTCAAAAGTTGTTCGTCATGGAGTCAATAAAACATAAAAAACTCATCAAAATGAAACGAATTTCTTTATTAATGATTGTTGCATTTATTTTTATTTCAACAAACCTTTTTTCCCAACGCGAAGTATCTCCAAATCATTACTGTATTTATTTCAAGGATAAAGTTGGAACCCCTTACAGTATTAACAAACCTCAACAATTTTTATCACAAAAAGCAATCGACCGTAGAACAAAATACGGAATTAAAGTAAACAATCAGGATTTGCCTGTTAATCCACAATATGTCAAGCAAATAAAAGAATTGGGATTTGAAATTCTAAACACTTCAAAATGGCTAAATTGTGTGATTGTTTACACCAAAGACAAAACGCTGCTTGAAAAAGTCAAAAATCTTCCTTTTGTTGCCGAAGATTTGATCAAATATCCAAAAAAAGATAATATTCAGACTGTGAAAAACGATGATTTTCAAAAAATTGAAGTTAAAAAAGAAAAACTTGACAAAGTTTACAAATACGGAAAAGGTAAAAATCAGATAAAAATGTTAAACGGCGATTATTTGCACAAAAAAGGTTATAAAGGCAAAGGAATGACAATTGCTGTTTTAGATGGCGGATTTTATCATGTAAATACCCTACCCGCTTTTGATAGTTTATGGGCTAATAATCAAATACTTGGATGGTATGATTTTGTTGACTGCGACACAACTGTATGGGACGCAGCAACTCACGGAATGATGGTTTTATCTATAATCTCATCAAATATTCCCGGCGATTTTGTAGGCACTGCTCCAAAAGCAAATTACTGGTTACTTAGAAGCGAAAACACTGCTAGTGAATACGTTATTGAAGAATACAACTGGGTTTGTGCTGCCGAATTTGCCGATAGCGTTGGTGTTGATATTATTCACAGTTCATTAGGTTATGCTGAATTTGATGACGACCAAGACTACACATACGAAAACATGGACGGAAATACTGCTATTTCAACAATTGGTTCGGACATTGCAGCGAGCAAAGGAATTTTACTAAATACAAGTGCAGGAAACTCAGGAATGGGTGAATGGCATTACATTTCAGCTCCTGGTGATGCCGACAGCTGTCTGACTATTGGTGCATGTTGGAGAGGCGGAAAAAACGCAGGATTTAGTTCTAATGGTCCTTCTTATGATAACCGCGTAAAACCTGACGTTACAGCAAAAGGTGTTTTTACAACCGTTCAAAGTTCTGACGGAGGCTACGGAAAATCATTCGGAACATCACTTTCGGGACCGGTAATTGCAGGATTAGCAGCTTGTTTATGGCAGGCTTTCCCTGAAAAATCAAACATGGAAATCATTGAAGCTATTCAAAAATCAGCCGACCAATACACAGAACCCGACGGAAAAAGAGGTTACGGTTTACCGGATTTTCAAAAAGCATATTATTATTTACAAAGTCATTAAATAAAAATATTAGAACCTAAACTGTCAGCTAATTTGCTGGCAGTTTTTTTGTTTAAATTTTAATTTCTAATTTTGAAAAGAATATATAAAGAAACAAATGTACTACAACTGGGAAGAAATATTCAAAGAAAAAACTTATAAAGAGCTTTATGCAATATATTGCGGTAAAACAACTCACGATAATGAAGCTATAAGTTTTGCTGAAAAAGAACTACAAAAGCGTAATTTCGACTTTGAAAATTCCGACAAACAAACAAAAAAATGGGAACTTGAAAATCTTTTGAAGCAAAAAGAAGTTTACAATATGTCTTTTCAGGAATACCGTTATTCAAAAGACAGATATTTTTCAAATAATAATAATAACACTCCAACCGCATTAGTAATTGCAGGAATCATAATTCTTATGCTTGGAACATTTGCTATTGGAAGTTCGCCTGAACTCTTTTTTATGTTTATAATTCCTGTTGGTCTTATAGCCGGAGGTGTTATTGCAATGGGAGTAAACTCAAAGAAAGAAAAAATTAGAAATGAAAGAATAGAACAGCTAAAAAAAGGATTAAATATTACTTAATAATTCAAATTTTATAATCGATGGAAACACAAACTAATTCTGAAAGCAATAATGTTTTCAAATTTAAAATTAGAAGAAAAGAACTAATAATCGACAATAAATCAGTTTCTTTCAATAATAAAACCTTGTTGTGCAAAAACATAGACAAAATAAAATACGGAAGCACTCAAGTGTATGTTAATGGCTTTAAAGCGAATAAAATATTCAATTTTTTTCTACATGATAAGAACGGAAAGAAAATGACTATCAGCTTTCAGCAAATGAGAACAAAAAGAAAAGTAGAAACATCAAAAGAAGATGTTCTTTATATGGATATTATTCAGGCTTTTTGGAAGCATATTACGTCAAAAATAGTCAACAATATGCTTGATGAATTAAAAAAAGGGAAAGAAGTTCAAGTGGGAAAATTCAGGTTAAATAAGCATGGAATAACAATCAAAGTTTGGCGATTTTTTAAATTTAAAAACGAAGAAGTGCATATTCCCTGGGCTAAAAGCCTGAAAGAAGTTTCACTTGGAGGCTTGGTTATTTCTTCAAAAGATAACAAAAAAAACAAATGTCGTCAGCAATTTTTAAATGTCTGGAACTTAAATGCACTCCACTCAGTCCTCGACTTTTTGTGGGCAGATGGCAAATGCTATCTGTTGGAAAAAGGACAGTTGTAATATTGTTCGGATTTTTTGGGTTAATTATCTAGTTTGATTTCAATTTCTGCTCTAATATTTTATCATCAAAATTACTTATAAAACAACAAATGCGAATTAAGAGTTGAAATATCGAACTAAAAATTAGCGTATTATGTGTTTTGTTTAAATCAAGTAAAACATTTGATTCAGGCAAGCAACAACCAACTTTGTACTACTCCGAAGTATGAGGAGTCTCAACTGGTTATAAACTTATCGCTGTCTAGACTACTCCTATAGTCGGCGTGACAAATAGACTATTGTGACAACGGATTTTGCACTTTTTAACTCTTAATTCACATAACTAATAAAGCATAATTCCTTTTTTATGTAGCTCAACCTTATGCAATTCTAAAAGATCATTTAAATCTTTTTTGATCTCTATTTCTGTTGTTGTTTCTTTTGATTTTAATTCATCAAAAATTCCAAATTCAAAATTATCTGATCCAAATGTATTCCAATCGCTTTGTAAGTCATTATTTCTATGACTTCCCAATTTTAACTGAAATTGGTCTGAATTAAATGCTCTATCTAAATCTGTACTTATTTTTAGAAATAGCTTATTGTTTTTTATGTTTTTAATATAATAAATACCTGTTCTGAATTTCATCTGTTTGTAGGCATTCTTATTTTCTTTTTTTGTATTCATAATTCTGACTAATTTATTTGTAAATATTCGCATCGTAAACCAACTATTTCTCAGTCAAATATTTTACTGTCAAAGCTAAATATTTTTTTATAAAACTAAATATTTTGAACGAAATTTATAAATACAATTGGTATAACCTATTTCTAATACAATATTATTCACTGATTCACCGATTGAAAGATTTACACATTGAAAGACTGATTTTTAAATAAATTCCTCCAAAGCATCAGTGATTCTGTATGTTAGATACAATGGCAATGTCAAAAGTTTAATATTTACATTCTCATTTTTGGCTTTTAACCGTATTTGAGTTTCAATGTCCTGAATTTCAGGAATATTTGCACTAAATCGTATGCCTTTTTTCTTCTTTTTTTCAAATGAGTAAACAAAAAGCGACTTTAATGTTCCAACTTTGCCTGATTTTACCTCAATTGGAATAATCTGATTCTTAAATTCCCACAAGTAATCAAGTTCTGCGTTTGAATTTTTACTTTCACGAAGCCAATAAAACAATTCTCTGTCAATAAAATACGGAGGAACTGTGAGCAATTCTTGTCCTACAAATTGTTCTGCCAAAGCACCTTCGTGAATTGTCATCATGTTGTCAGTATCTATCAGCCTAATTTTTAAAAGATGATTTAACAGACCAATGTCAATAAAAAGAGGTTTAAAAATGTCTTTTGATTCATGTTCCAGCGGACTGCCAAGTGCACTACTATGTGTTATCAGCTTGATAATACGGCTCATTTGCAACTTATATAAAGCATTTCTTTGAGCTTCGGGACGAATTGATGTGCTGATATTTACGTACTTAATTTTTCTGCCTACATTTTTAGGAATTTGTCTAAAAACAGTCAACAAATGCTGTTGTTCGGTTTTTGTACCGTATTTTGCAAAATCGTATTCAAGTGAAGTAAGAATATTTTCGTGAATACGTTCAACTTCCAGTAAATCATCGGTTTCTATGTATGTTTTAACTGCTTCCGGCATTCCTCCAATAAAGAAAAATCTACGCAAAAGTGTCAACAATTTTGAATGAACTGCTTCTGCAATATAATCTTTAATTTTAAAACTGTCCAGAAAATCAGCAAGTTGCTCCTCTCCTACTGCCCAGAGGAATTCACGGAAATTCATAGGGTACATATATGCAAATTCCACCCGTCCAACCGGCATTGAATATTTCATTTCATTTAAAGCATGGTCAAGCAATGAACCGGCTGCAATTACATGTAAATCAGGCTGTTGTTCATAAAAATAGCGCAAAGTAGCGATTGCTTCAGGCGAAGTTTGAATTTCGTCTATAAAAAGTAGAGTTTCAGAAGGCTCAATTTTGGTTTGGTATATCAACGATAAACTATCGGTGATTTGTTTGGTATTTTTGATGTTGAAAAGTTTTCTGGCATCTTCGTTTTCTTCCAGATTAACTTTCAAAAAATTCTTGAACTGCTTTTTACCAAACTGCTCAATAATAAAAGTTTTACCAACCTGACGCGCACCTCTTACAATTAGAGGTTTGCGAGTGCTTCTGTCCTTCCATTTCAACAGAAAATCCTCAAAATATCGACGCATATTTTTTTTCCACAAAGTTATAAGATACTTGGATTATTACAAATTTTTCCACAAAAGATACTTGGATAAATGCACATTTTATTCACAAAGACACTTGGATTTTTACAATTTTACTCACAAAACCAGTTGGATAATTGTAATTCGTGTTTCTTTAAACTTTTTTTTAAACTGATTATGTTTTGTTTTATAATTCAAGTTAAATCAAAATTATAAATTTAATAATCAAAAAACATTACGAAAAAAAAGACAAAAATTAAATCTTTTTTATTCCTTTGCAAAATATTTTTTTGACAATAATTATGACTGAAATAAACAATAATAAAACTAGGTTTTTAAGGATTACTTTCTTTTTTATTATTTTATTCGTATTTACAAATAATTTTTATTTTTTCCCTAAAAACATATTATCCTGGGATGTTTTTGGATATTATTTGTACTTACCATTAAAGTTTATTTATAAAGATTTAGCTCTTGTAAATGATTCTGTTGTCTTTTCGATTATTGAAAAATATCATAACACTTCTACTTTTTATCAGGGAATGAAACTACCTGAGGGCAACTATGTTATGAAATACACAATGGGACTTTCATTCTTTTATTTTCCTTTCTTTTTAATCGGTCATTTAATTGCTTTAATCTCATCTTATCCTGCCGACGGATTTTCTTTACCGTATCAGTATTCTATTTTTGCAACAGGAATTGTATATACAATTATCGGTCTTATTTTCTTGAAAAAAATTCTTAAACACTTTTTCGATGAAAAGATAACTGCTATAGTTCTAATTTTAACCGTTTTTGCGACAAATATTATCATCCACTTGACTATGTATGGGCAGAATGCAAATTCGCATAACTATTTATTTGCGATGTATGCGTTAATTATCTGGTTAACAATAAAGTGGCACGAAAATTACAAACTTAAACATGCTGTTTTATTGGCAATAACAATTGGAATTACAGTACTAAGTCGTCCAACTGAAATAGTTTCATTGGTTATTCCGGTTTTTTGGACTATAAAAGATAAAGATTCTTTTTTGACTAAAATTAAAAATTTATACAAATATAAATATCAAATAATAATTTTTGGTGCAATACTTTTGATGTTTGGTGCTTTTCAATTTATATACTGGAAAATACAAACCGGACATTTTTTATATAATAGCTACGGTGGAAATGCCGGCGAAGGTTTAGATTTCTTTTCGCCTCATACTTTTGATTTCTTGTTCAGTTTTCGAAAGGGTTGGTATATATACACACCAATAATGCTTTTTTCTACTTTGGGATTTTACTTTATGTATAAAAACAATAAGAAGATATTTTTAGCACTTTTTTCTTATTTTATTTTAAATATTTACCTACTTTCAAGCTGGTCTTGTTGGTGGTACGCACAATCTTTTAGCCAACGAGCTATTATTCCGTCTTATATTATTATGGCTGTTGCTTTAGGATATTTTTTAACCTGGATAAACAAAAAATCAGTCTCTTTTAAATATTCTATATATATTATCCTCTTTTTGCTTTTGTTTTTAAATGTTTTTCAAACAATACAATATCATAAAGGAATTATTGATGGAGACAGAATGACCAGAAAATATTATTTTTCAGTTTTTGGCAAAATGAATGTGGACAAACAAAAACTTGACAAATTACTGCTTGTAAACAGAAATTTTGATGGAAATAATAGTTTTAATGAAAACGATTACACTAGTTACATATTTGTAATTCAGGATTTTGAAAAAGACAATAACGCTGATTCTAATTTTGCATATAATGGAGAAAAATCGTTTAGATTAGACTCTTTGAGCAGATTTTCGCCTAAAATAGAAGCTAATTATTCAGAACTAACTAATAAAGAGCATATTTGGATAAAAACTACTGCCTTTGTTTTTGCAAAAGAAGATTTTGAAAAAAATCCATTTAGTTTGGTTACTCATTTTACATACAATGAACTTGCTTACAGCTATAAAACATTAGAATGCAAAAACATGAAATTACAACCTAATGAATGGACAAAAGTAACATTTTACTATTTATCGCCGGAAGTTAGAACTACAAACGACAAATTAAATATATATTTTTGGAACAGAGGCAATAGTACAATATACGTTGACGACATAAAAACAGAAATTTTTGAACGCAAATAGCAATTTTCCCAACACAACTCAATACTGCCGACTGAATGACAACGTACAGGAAAAAGATTAATTTAATCTAAACTCCCATGTTTTAACTCTTTTTGTAGTCACATGTACCCTGTTTTCTCCTGAATAATAAACCGATTCCTGATTTTTTAGAAATTCCATTGTGCATTCAGCGTCAATTACCGAGGTTTTTTCAACAGGATTTTTCAAAAAACTTAATTCATAAGAATTTGCCATATAATCATTTATAGCAACTTTGTATGTTTTATTTGCAATTTCTTGTTTATCATCGTCAGTTAGAATTACGTTTTTCAATTTTCCTTTTTTGTTCACAATAAGATAAATCTCAATTCCGCTAACCTGAATTTCATTCTGATTTTCAAGCTTATAGGTATATTCCACAAGTTTTTTTATCTGATTAACAGTAAGTTCGTAGATTACAAAAGTATTTCCAAAAGGAGAAAGTTCTAAAACCTCTTTTTTAGTTATTTCACCGGCTGGAATACTATGAACTCTAATACCACCTTCATTTTGAAAAGCAATATCAACGTCCAATTTTTCAAGCATTGCATCAGTCATAAGTGCTCCTAGTTCCGATTTTCCGGTAATATCTTCGTAGGCATAACCTATTATTTCATCAAATTCAGGATTTTCATTATATCCGTCAACAACTTTTTTAATTTTTTCATCAACTAAATTATCATCAGTTAAAGCAATCAAAGAGTCAGAAACAGAAACTACCTGTTTGTCAACAACTAATAAAGTCATTACACCCAAGAAATTCCCATAACCTCCGGCTTGAGCAATTAAAACATCATTTTTTACAATTCCGTGAAATAATCTCGTGTGCGAATGTCCTCCGATTATGGCATCAAAAAAAGGCGCTTTTTTCGCTAATTTTTCGTCGGTTTCAATCCCTAAATGAGATAACGCAAATAGCACATCTGCTGAATCCTGGTAAGTTTCGTAATTTTTCACAATTTTCAAAGCATCGGTAAAAATTAAATCATTAACTCTTATTGGATTTGTTGCAGGCATCATATTTTTATCAAGCTGTATAAAACCTACAAAGCCAAGAGAAACTCCAGCAACCTGCAATTTATAAAAGTCATCAATTGGCCGTAAAACAGATTCTTCGTCGGGTTTTATATTTGCACAAACGTAATAAAAATTAGCCTGAAACATTCTGTCGTTCAAAGTTGCTTGTCCATAATCAAATTCATGATTTCCCAGACAGGCAATTTCAAAACCAAGCAAATTCATCAAATCAATCATTGGATATCCGGGGTCTTTGTACATATCAACAATTGGATTTCCGGTGAAATTATCACCAGCAGACACAAGTAGAACATTATCGTTATTTTCTCTAATTTTGTTTATTTGATAAGCCATTTGAGGCAACATATCAATTTTAGAATGCATATCATTAGTATGCAGAATGATTATTTTAGTTGTATCACTTTGAGCTTTAACGCTAAACGAAAACACAAATAAAAAAGCAGTTAAAATGTAAAGAGTATTTTTCATAATCTAAGAGTTTATTTTCAATGTGTAAATCTTTTCAATTTATAAATTAGTCAATCGGTCAATGTGTAAATATATCAATTTATATATGCGTAAAACAGCAAATTTTCAAATTTACAAATTTTCAAATTAACTTGTCTGCAAATTTCTATCAATTATTTTTAAAATAAAAAAAGTTTTCTAACTTTGCCGAGCTAAAAAACACGTAAAGCAAAAAACTCACTCTTAATTATCTAATAATCAAATAAATATAAGAAATGAAAGTTTATCAAACGTCAGACATTAGAAATATTGCTTTAATGGGAGGTTCTGGTTCGGGTAAAACGACATTGTCGGAATCGATGGCTTTTGCCGGAGGACACATCAATCGTCGCGGCGAAGTTGAAAAGCAAAGCACTGTTTCTGATTACAAAGAAGTTGAACATGCGCAAGGTAATTCAGTATTCACTTCTCTTCTTTACACAGAGTTTAATAATAAAAAAATAAATATACTTGATACTCCCGGCGGAGATGATTTCATCGGAAGTATTATTGCTCCAATAAAAATTGCTGATACAGGAGTTTTGGTTCTTAATTGTCAAAACGGTATTGAAATAGGAGCAGAAATTGGCTGGCGTGTTGCAAACGAAGAAAAAAAACCCGTTGTTATTTTAGCTAGTCATCTCGACCACGAACACGTGAATTTTGAAAAAACTATTGATGAAGCTAAAGACCTTTTAAGTAGCAAAGTTACAATAGTACAATATCCTATAAATCAAGGTATTGATTTTAACGCCGTTATCGACGTTATCAAAATGAAAATGATAAAATGGGACGAAAATACTCCTGAAGGTCAAATTCTTGATATCCCTGCCGAAGAAATGGACAAAGCAGAAGAAATGCGCTCTGCTCTTATTGAAATGGCTGCCGAATCTGATGAAGCTTTAATGGAAATTTTCTTCGAAAATGATGGACTTACTGAAGAACAACTTATGGACGGACTTAAAAAAGGTCTTTTAAGTCGTGAATTATTCCCTGTTTTTTGCTCTTCAGCTAAGAAAAACTATGGTGTAAACAGACTTTTAGAGTTTATCACAAATGTTGCTCCAAGTCCTGATATGATGCCTGCAACAAAAACTACTGATGACAAAGAGGTTGCTTGTGACTCTAGTGCTCCTACTTCAGTTTTATTTTTCAAAACAACTAACGAAACTCACGTTGGAGAAGTTCTTTTCTTCAAAGTTATGTCGGGTAAATTAACTGAAAATCAGGATTTAGTTAACCAAACAAGAGGTGCTAAAGAAAGAGTTTCTCAAATATTAGCTGTACAAGGTAAGAAAAAAGACAAAGTTTCTGAAATGTACGCAGGAGATTTAGGCGCAACTGTTAAACTTAAAGAAACCAAATTTGGTGACACTTTAAGCGAAAAATCAGCGGCTATCAAATTCCCGAAAGTAATTTTTCCTGCTCCTAAATTCTGGACTGCTATCAAAGCTGAAAGTGAATCTGATGAAGAAAAATTAGCTGTTATTCTTAACAAATATCACGAAGAAGATCCTACTTTCACTGTTGAATATTCAAAAGAATTGAAACAAGTAATTGTAAGAGGACAAGGTGAATATCACATAAATACTGTAAAATGGCATCTTGATAACTTGTATAAAATTCCGGTTACATTTATGCCTTCTAAAATTCCTTACAGAGAAACTATTACAAAAGCTGCCAAATCTATGTACCGTCACAAAAAACAATCTGGTGGTGCCGGACAATTTGGTGAAGTTCACATGGCTGTTGAGCCTTATGTTGAAGGTAAAGAACCAACTACTGTTTTTAAATTAAAAGACGGCGAATTAGTTGTTAATATTCGCGATACACAAGAATACGAACTTGAATGGGGCGGAAAATTTATTTTCCACAACTGTATTGTTGGTGGTTCTATTGATAAAAACTATATGCCGGGTATCGTTAAAGGTATCAACGAAAAATTAGAAAGATCGCCTCTTACTAAAAGTTACGTTCGCGACGTTAGAGTGTTTATTTTTGACGGAAAAATGCACCCTGTTGATTCAAACGAACTTTCTTTTAAACTTGCAGGTAGAAACGCTTTTGACATCGCTTTTAAAGAAGCAGGACCGAAAATTATGGAACCTGTTTATAATATTGATGTTATTGTTCCCGGTGATTTTATGGGTGACGTAATGAGCGATTTGCAAGGACGTAGAGCTATCATTCTTGGTATGAGTAGCGAAGGTCGTTACGAAAGACTTAAAGCTAAAGTTCCTTTGGCAGAATTAAACCGTTATTCAACTGCTTTAAGCTCAATGACAAGTGGTAGAGCTACATACACAATGGAATTTGACGATTACGCTCAAGTACCACCTGATGTACAAGACAAACTTATCAAAGAACTTGCAGAAGACGACGAAGAATAAAAATTTCATATTTATACAAAAAGCCCAGCAATGTTGGGCTTTTTTTATTTAGTTTTGTTGAAAATTATTTTTAAGCTGATGAAAAAAATAACGAACCTTTTTATAATACTAGCATTTAGCAATATAGCTGATTCTCAAAATAATCTTGTAGATGATGATTTTATCTCGTTAAGTTAAGGAAAAAAACGGAACGTACCTAACCGGACTTTTTTGTTTGTTATCTTTTAGTACCGACTTGCGTCGGAACTTACAAACAGGTAGTACCGCCGGACTTTTTTTGAGTGCATAACTTCACAACATTGGATAATGATTTCTATATATATAAAATATAAAAAAAAGTTTCTAACGATCCTATTTATTTCCAAAAAACTCAAAATCAAAAAAAATCCTTTTTCGGATTACTTTTTTTATCTTTGAGCATTCCAAAACATACGATTATGATAAAAGAAAATTTAATTAAGGATTACATTGTTGAAAGTCTGAAAAAATACTGGGAATTAACAGCTTACACCGACTTTCAGAAAGAGTCTTTCACTTATAAAGATGTTGCTACTAAAATTGCCAGAATGCACATCATGTTTGAGGAAAATAAAATCAAAAAAGGTGATAAAATTGCTCTTTTGGGCAAAAATTCCGGCGTTTGGGCAATGACTTATCTTGGAATAATAACCTACGGAGCAGTGGTTATCCCTATCCTACCCGATTTTCACCCAAATGAAATTCATCATATTATTAATCATTCTGAATCGGTTGCTTTATTTGTAACCGAAGAACTCTGGAATAAAATCGATGAAAATGAAATTTCTCACTTGCGTGCAATTATTTCATTGAACGACAACAAAGTTCTTATTCAGGGAAATAAAGAAAAACTGGAAGCAAAACTTTGCCAACTTGATAAATTATTCCAAAAAAAATATGAAGCTGAACTTACTTTTGACAAACTTTCATTTCCTGAAATATCAAACGATAATCTTATTGCAATTAACTATACCTCAGGTAGTACCGGCTTTTCAAAAGGTGTTATGCTAACTGCAAATAATTTGGCTGCAAATATTAAGTTTGCCTGGAATAATATGCGACTTGATCCTGAAGATAAAATAGTTTCTATTCTGCCGTTGGCGCATACTTTTGGTTGCACTTTCGACTTTTTGTGGCCTTTTTCAAAAGGAGTAAATGTGCACTTTCTTACGAAACTTCCTACGCCAAATATTCTGCTGGGTGCCTACAAAGCAATCAAGCCAAATCTAATATTATCTGTTCCTCTGATAATGGAAAAAATCTACAAAAAACAGATTTTGCCTAAAATTAATAGTCAACCTGTAAAATCTTTGCTGAAAATTCCTGGACTTAGTACTGTAATTTACAAAAAAATAAACAAATCACTTGTTGAAGCATTTGGTGGTAATTTTAGAGAAGTTGTTCTAGGTGGCGCTCCATTAAACAATGAAGTTGACGATTTTTTCAGAAAAATGAAATTCCAATACACAATCGGATACGGAATGACAGAATGCGGACCGCTTATTAGTTACTCGAACTGGAATATCACAAAACCAAGTTCTTGCGGAAAATTGGTTGACAATATGGAACTGAAAATTGATTCCAAAGATCCTTTCAACGAAGTTGGTGAAATAATGGTAAAAGGTGAGCACGTAATGCAGGGATACTACAAAAACGAAGAAGCGACAAAACAAACAATCGATAAAGACGGATGGCTTCACACCGGCGATTTAGGTCTAACCGACAGCCAAAATTTTGTTTTCATAAAAGGTAGAAGCAAAAGCCTGATTCTTGGTCCTTCTGGCGAAAATATTTATCCAGAAGAAATAGAATCTATCATCAACAATAAAGATTATGTTCAGGAAGCTCTTGTTATTCAAAAAGATAGCAAAATTGTAGCATTAATTTACCCTGATCACGAATTAGTTGACAAAAACAAAGTGACAGATTCTCATCTTTTGGAAATAATGGAAAAAATTAAGCTAGAAGTAAATCAGGAACTGCCCAAATACAAACAAATTGCAAAAGTTGAACTTTATCCAACAGAATTTGAAAAAACACCAAAAAAGAACATTAAAAGATTTTTGTATCAAATATAGACAGTTAACCAGTAGATAGTTAACCAGTTAACGAGTTTTTAGTTATCAGTCGATTTGTATATTTAGAAAGACTCATAATTCTTCGGAGTAATACAATCAACAGAGTTTTGTTATCCTGAGAGAAACGAAGAGTCTCTTCGCGAGATTAGTCCGGCAAAAAGTCTCCTCATTCTTCGGAGTAATACAATCAACAGAGTTTTGTCAATCTGATAGAAACGAAGAGTCTTTTAGCGAGATTAGTCCGGCAAA
>JAFGUD010000394.1 GCA_016938685.1 Bacteroidales bacterium
AAGGTTTTTATTTTTTTCGACGAATTTCAGGGAAATGTGGCAAATGTTGCTTTGCTTCTTCCAGCCAACGTTTCATACGATTACGCAACCATCTTTCATAAATTATAAACAATCCGCCGGCACCGATAAGTGGAAGCACATAATATATGATTCTGAATGCTAATAATGCACCAAAAATGCTTGCGCGACTGACTTCATCCGGCAGTGCCAGCAAGAAAACACTTTCAAAAACACCAATTCCACCAGGAACCTGGCTAAATACTCCTGCGGTTTGTGCAATTACAAACAAACCAATATAGGTCCCAAAAGGTATCTGAACGAAAGGGATCAGACAAAAATACAATACCAATCCAGCTAAAATACTATCTGCCATACCCAATAACATCTGTAAAAATGCAACTTCGGTGTTTGGAACCTGGAATTTAGCTTCTCCTATTTTTATGCTTTTTTTTCTAAAAAATATGGTTATGGCAAAATATGCACCCAGCGAAGCTGCACTAAAAATAAATAAACCATTAATTCCAACAGTAGCACCAACAGAATTTTCAAATAATGAATGTGGCACCAAAAAATATCCCAAAATCATTATTGACGCACAACCCAAAAAGTAAGTAAAACCAGAAAAAACAAGCATCTTCAAAATTTCGCCAGCACGAATACGCCATCTGGTGTACAAACGGTACCTGATTGCGCCACCACTGACGACAGCATGGCCTGCATTATTACTGATAGCAAAGCCCAACATACCAGCCAACATCCATTTCCACCAAGTTACATGCTTGCCCACATAACGCAGCGCCAAAAAATCATAAAGAGACAGAGACAAATACCCAACAACGCATGCAATAACAGCATAAATTAAATTAGTAAATGGTATACTCATTAATGCGTGCGCAATATCTGACAAAGAATTCTTGCGCAACTGCCAGTACAACATACCAACAGCCAGGACAAAAAACAACGGTCCGGCCCAACTTATAATTTTTTTCAAGATTCTTCTTGATTTTACTGACATATCACCCTCTTTGGCAGCAGGAAATTTAGCAATTTTTGAAACAAAAAGCAAATTAAAAAATAACCCGTCCCAAAAATCGGGGCGGATTATTTGTTATAATAAAATATTATGAACCATAACTATTTTTTTTCACAGAATCTTCAAATTGTTTTAATAAAAATCTATCTGCTTCACGTATTGAGTCTTCTATTTCAATACGGTCATGAATATTTCCGTTATTTATAAAAGTTTTTTCAGCTTGTGCAAAAGCAACTTTTTTATCTTTTTTAAATTTTTCTATTTTTTCAGATATTTTTTTGTATTCTTGTGATATATCAATTAAAAAATCAACTTTGGTATTTGATTGAACACTCTTGCTTTCGCTATCCAGTATTTTCTTAATCTCTGAATTAATTTTCTCTAAAACTGATATTTCATTTTTTTTCAAAAAATTCAAACGTTCTTGTAATCCATGTGTTTCTGGTCTTGTTTCTTGAAGTTTTAACAAACTTTCTATTTCGGTTTTTATTGACGTTAATTCAACTCGTAAAGATTGTAATTTGGACGACATTTTAACCACCTATTTTATTTTTGTTTTAATGCGCTTAAAAAAGCTCTCAGTCTTATTGTATCCTTAAAAGATTCTACAAGTCCAAATTTTTTAATTTTATCATTATTAATCTTTTTTTCACTATTTGATAAATCAGTGAATAATATATCCAATTCTGTTTTTAATTCATAAGCATCATTTTTGACATTTTTAAAATCATATCTTGCCAAAGTTTTCAAAGAATTATCAATTTCTGATTTGGATCTATTTAAAATTTCTAAATTTCTTTTATAAAGTTCTGATAATTTAGTGTTTCTAATAAATAATCCAAAATATTTAACAAACGTTATATTCTTTTTGATTATTTCCATTCTTACTTTGATTGTATTACAAGATTTGACCACAGACTCTGCGCGAATATCCCCTAATCTATCACGACAATCTGTATTTGTATCTGGTAAAATATGCCCTATACCTTCATAAGCTTTATTTATC
>JAFGUD010000054.1 GCA_016938685.1 Bacteroidales bacterium
ATATGATTTAAATATTATCTTTACAAAAAAGATAAATGTATGACAGCTCTGCAAAAACTTCAAATTGACTTTAATAACCTTACAGATAGAGAGAAACAGAATTTTATTACTGGAATTCTAGCTCAAACAACAGGTCAATTAGAAATTATAAAAATAAAGTCTGAGATTAATCAAATCAATAAAAAGCATTGTCCTCATTGTAAAAGCCATTCTATTGTAGCGAATGGTAAAAACAAGGGTATTCAAAGGTACAAGTGCAATAATTGCGGTAAAAATTACAGTGAGAATACCGGTACATCATTGGCACATTTAAAAAAAGCTCATTTATGGAAAACATATATTTCGCATATGTTTGAAGGAAAAAGCATTGCCAAATGTGCTAAATTAACCGGAATAAGTATTCAAACCTCATTTAATTGGCGTCATAAAATATTAAGCTCATTACAAAGCTTGTCTCCAGAAAAGTTTGAGGGTATTAGTGAATCAGATGATATATTTTTCAATTATTCGGAAAAGGGTTGTAAAAGCTTAACTCGTAAACCCAGAAAGCGGGGGAATGACGGCATAAAGCAAGGAATATCAGAAGATAAAGTTGCAGTAATACTAACTTGTGATAGAAAAAGCCATAAGGACATAAAAGTTGCAAAACGAGGTAGAATAAGTAAAGCTGATATTGAAAATGTACTTTCTGATAAATTGGATAAAGAATCGGTTTTATGTACAGATAGTCATAGAAGCTATTCTGCTTTTACAAAAGCCCATAATATTAAACATGAAAAAATACATGCACGGAAAAAACAGTATGTAAAAGACAAAATCTATCATGTTCAGAATGCAAACCAAACTGCACGAGCGTTAAAAGACTGGATGACAGGTTTTAACGGTGTAGCAACAAAATATTTACAAAATTATTTAAGTTGGTACATGGTACTTGATCAGATAAAAAATAAAACAAATAAACCGAAAGAATTCGCTGTAGCTGCTTTGATTTCAACAGATGCTTGGTTCTTATTTAAAAATATTGCATTAAATCATATATAAATTAGAATAAAGCC
>JAFGUD010000395.1 GCA_016938685.1 Bacteroidales bacterium
AATCATCACTGGGTCTTGCAGACCGCTCAGATTCCTATTAATTGGCGCTTCGTTTTTTTATTTTCATCTAAATAATTCGATTTTAAAGTATTCATCCTCATCGAAGTCACTATCATTTTTTAAAACGTTCTTATCAATATTGTCTTTTGATAGTTCCTTTTTCACTTCTTCTTTTTTCATTTCCTCAATATCCGATATTTTGTCATCTATTTCTTCTGAGACATCTTCCCAATGAAATGATGTAATATTTTTTAGATTTTCAATTTCATCTTCTAATTCAAATTTTAATTCTTCAAGAGATGATTTTGTGTCCGAAAACTCAATATCCTTTTTAATCGCTGATGATAATTTGTCATCAATTGCTGCTTGATTGCTTTTTACAAAATCACTAAATGCCAATTCCGAAATACTTTTAAGTGACGTAAAATTTCTTACATTCTCAAACCATGTGATATTATTAAATACATTTTCAATTATGCTATAAATACTAATCGAGAGTTTATCTTTAAAATTTGAGTAAAAACTTATATATTTTTTTTCTTCATGCCGATAAAGCTTTTTAAGCTCTAAAGTCTCAAATTTTTCAAATAAATACTTTTCAAGAGATTTGTTTTTTGAAAACGCTAAATAATCTTTTAGCTCATACAAAATGTCAATTTCTTTTAGATTCTCACGGAATTCTAGTCCGATGATTATAGTTGAAAACCTTTCAAAATCGTTAAAGCGCTCAATTATTATTGAGCTAATTATTTTTTTTATTTCTGAATCATTTTTGAAATTGGAGGAGAGGTAATTTATTGAGTATAGAAGTTGATTGAAATAAAAAGAAGATGAAAGTATAATCTTAACTATTTCTTTGTCATCTTTTATTATACTTAGTAAAAAATCCTTGATTGAAGGATTTTGAAAGTCGACAAAATGTGTTCCCTTATTAGTTAGATTTAGAGTTATAAAACTGTCTTCCTGTTCCTTAATGTAGTTTTTAAAATCTAATGGTTTGAAATCAATTGAATTTTTTTGTGCACTATTTTCATAAAAATAAACCAACGCCTTTCGTAATTCAGATAGTAGGATTGGAGCACCCATTGAAAGCAAAATAAACAAAGTAAATTTTGAACCTTCAGATATTTCTGACTTAAATGCTCTATCCCAAATTCCAAATGGATTGTTTAAGTTTTCAATAAAAGCCTCTGAATATTCATTTGGTGGTATTCCCGTTAGTTTGATTGTCATTTGCTCGATAATTCGAGGACTATAGTTTTTGTGATTTATTATTCTTTTATACGCCTTTTTATCTATTATGTCTTTTATATGTTTTTGGCTTACATTTGAATAGTATAGATGATTATAAAGAATTAAAGTTTTAATTCTCTTTGTGTAATTGTTTAAATCTAATGTGTATTTATAAATATCTAATTCTCCAGTATTTAGCTTAGCATATTTCTCTTTCGCTTGTTTTAGGATATATTCTCTTGTTGTCATTATCAGAATCTTGTTTTTACTATTTATAATTCTGTTAATGAATAAAACTAAATCGTAGGAGCGACCTTCAATTACATCAAATTTCAAAAAATTCTCACCAAGAAAATCATCAAAATAGAAAACTTGTTTACTTTCTGAATTTTCTATTAAAAACTGCTCTCCTTCAATAATTTTTCTAATTTCGATTACCTCAAAGTCTTTTTGTAAATATTCCCAAAGTAATAGTTTCGCAAGTGTTGTTTTGCCTATTCCTGGAATGCCACTGATAATAACAAAATTGTGTTCATTTAATAAGTCAATAGCATCATTAATACTTTGATTCCTGACATAGAATTTGTAATACTTTTGGATACTATTAACTAGAGCCTTTGACCTTTCAAAAAGATGCTGATTTATTAAAGTACTGAATATACTAGAACTGTTGAGCCAAAGCTTATAATTTTTCTGTTGAATATCTGGGTACTTATCAAGTAGACCATTTAATTTGTTTCGAGAATAAATATTTTCATCACCTGTCATCCACGTTGAAAATATTGATTTTATTAGGTCAACTTTTTCAACGCTAACATCACTTGAAACAACAAAGTAGTATTTTTCTGGGGATAACTTTGCTACTTTTTCAACTTCTTCTTCTAAAAGTTTTTTATTTATATATTTACTTCTTTTGCATTGTACAATAATCTTGGAATCGTTGTCTTGAGAATATCTTAAATCAATTCCTTTGTCTTTTCCTTCCGCAAAAGCCATCAGTTCAACTTCTAATTCTCTAGATAACAAATCTTTTACTAAATGTTCAAAATCTAAAGGAGATAGTATATTTTCAAAATCATAATTTGCCATTTTATCAGATTAGTTGATTTGACAACTTTTTCATAATGAACGCCAACGTGAGTTCGTGCAAAAACGCTGTTTTTATTTTTTACACTGTTAAATATACCCTTCTATTTTCATTCAGAGTACATTAACCGGTTGAAATTTTTAGCTTGCCAAAATAGCACATTGCACTCTAAAAGCTACATCCATTCAAAAAAAACACCTCCAACATACCTGGTTTTCAATCAAAAACCCTAAAAAACGTTTTTCAATGCATAGCCCAGGTGAAAATGGATGTCGTTCAATCCGCCAGCTGGCGGAAATCATCACTGGGTCTTGCAGACTGCTTAGATTCCTATTGATTAGCGGTTTGGCTTTTATTCTTTTACTTCTTCATTATCAGGTTCTTTTTCATTTTTTACACCAATAGCTGAAGCAAAATTAATCAATTCATCTGTTGGATTATTTTGTAACATCTGGTAGATTTTTGATTTTAAGTCCTCTGCATCATCACCAGCTTCATTGATTTTCTTAATGTATCCAGAGCTATTGTCTAATATTAATTTTGAACAGGTTGGATTTGAAAATACATCGTTAAGAATATTACGCGTAATATCACCTGAGCGGGAAGTCATTTTATTTATAAAATCAAAGTTTTCAGCGAAATAGACGAATAATGAAGGATTAATTGCCTTGGTTTTATTACAGAATTCATCACAAATTTTTTTAATTGTTGGTTGAAGTTTACTCTTACTCGCTTTTTTAATTATCCTATCTAAAATACTGTTTGTAGCAGGAATTGGTTGCACACCAGAGGCTATTTCAACTAATATACTTTTGCTAAAATCCGTTAAATTATCAGGCAATGTTTTAATTGTATTATTCTCGATTAGAATTGCAGCACAGTTAAGCCAATAATGTGTAGCTGTATTTCGCTGAGCGTACAAATCAGTTTCGGGAATAGTTTTAAGTTTTTCAATCGCTACTTTATTTATATGTTCTGTTAATTTATTTTTTGTTTCTGTTGAATATTTATAAAAATTGAACTTAGGGATTTGAGCTTCAATATTATCAAATTTAATGTTTGGGATTGATTCGTCCCATAGGCTTAGTTCTTCAAGCAATGATTCAGGTGTTATACTTATTGCTGTTCTTATTTCCTCAAAAAAAGGCAAAACTTCTAGGATTTGCATCTCTGTTCCCAGAGATTTGATAGTCATTGCTTTCACTGTTTTTCTTAATAAGTCGCTGCCCCAATCCTTCGATAATAATAAGAGTTTGCCATAAGTCATATAATACTCAATAACTTGTGCAACTTCTTCATCAAGTCCTTCGCTATAGGCTGTATTTATTTGCTGATTCACTAGTCCCATAGCGATTAAATCATAATAACTGGCTTTACTTTCTTCTTTTATGCCACTTATTAATGTTTGGACTTGAGTTGTTGTAAGTTGTGTGGGTAAAGGCTTGCTTTTAGATATTAGTTTGTAAGTTTTTATTAATTCTGGGAAGTTTGTAACTGTCAATTTGTTTCCGGAAATCATTGATTCAATTTTTTCTTGAAGAGTAGTGAAATTGTAAGTCTCATCATTAATTAAATACCCAATGAAATCCATGTTCGGTAATCCTTCTTCCAGTAGACCAATTAAATAATCATTTAGATTTTTGTTGTCACAGATTATTTTAAAATCGCTAAACCTTGATTTAGATTGACTCACATAGTCTATGAAAATCTCTGGAAGAACATTTTTGGACACAATAAAATCGGACAATGAAATTTTTAAGTTATTTGTTTTAATGAAGTTTTCGAATGCTTCCATAGCTGAAAAGAATGAAGTACCATTAAATTCCTTCTGATTTAGATAACTATTATATAGGTACTTTGAAAATTTGATTTTGTAGGTATTATCAGCATTTAGTAATAATGCTTTATGGGAATCAGAAAAAACAAGTGAAGATATCTCATTCTTTAATTGCAACGGTAGCATCCTAAAAAGTGTGTAGACTACAAAGTTATCCTGATTTTCATTGAGCCCACCACAAGCTCAAAATGAAAATTGGAGATA
>JAFGUD010000396.1 GCA_016938685.1 Bacteroidales bacterium
CTGCTGCAAGTTGTTTTTTTAAATCAGCGTATTTTTTGTATTCAACAACAGTAACTTGCTCAAAATGTTCAAGTTTTTCGATAAAATCGTTGAAATTAAAATGATATTTTCGGTCAACAATTAGAGTATGCGAGCCTTCAAAATTCTCAAAAGTAGCATTCAACGAAACTTCAATTATTTTTTTTGTTAATATTGAATTTAAACATAGCGAAACTGTGGCTTCTTCAATAACAGGTAAAAATTCTGATATTTGCTGTTCGCTAATAAAAGCTTTCAGCCAATCTTTGATTAAACGATATTTTAATTCAGGATTTTTATTTAAATCGGTAGTGGATTTTTCAAATTTTCCTGCGAAATTTTTTATTTTTAAATAATCGTTGAATTTCTCAATAAGAATGACAGCATCTTTGTTTATGCAAAAATCATCGCCTCTTGTTAGTTCAAAAAATAAATATTGAGCAGCCGATAATGCAATTTCCGGTTCAAACAATTGAGTTTGTTCGATAAAAGAAACAATTTCGGTTTCAATCGTTTTGATAATATTCACAAAATTGTTGCTTTTCGGGAAAGCCTCTAAAATTAATCCTGCTCCTTTAATTTGTTTATAAATTGTATCTTTTACGGTTTTTTCGGCAAATTTTGCAAACCACAATTCGGCACAAGCTCTTGAAGATGAAGAAAAACGCAATAAATCGGCATCTTTTCTTATGCTTATCAGAGCTTTAAGTATTTGAAAAGCATCTGCATCGTGAATTCCTTTTACATACGACTCAGAATAACGAACCGACATAAAAGAATGTAAAACTTTTGAAAGTTGTTCGTCGTTCATTTTCACAAATTTGGAAAAAGAAATTGCATCGGAATTAATATTATCGAAAAGAGTTTTATATGCCAGATATTCTGCACGATACACTTTATCGTTTTCCGAAATTATACTTTGATTCCAATATTCTTTAAGTTCGTAAAATTCTTCATTCTCAACTTTTTCGTAAAAACCTGTTCCTGACAAATGATAATACATTTCGCCGGAGCGATTTACCATAGAAAG
>JAFGUD010000397.1 GCA_016938685.1 Bacteroidales bacterium
TAACTCGATAACTGGTTAACTCGATAACTGGTTAACTCGATAACTGGTTAACTCGATAACTGGTTAACTCGATAACTGGTTAACTCGCTCACTGGTTAACTCGCTCACTGGTTAACTCGATAACTGTTTTAAGGTTCTTTTTTGTCTGCATTTGGATAAATATGAATAAATCCTGAAATATTTCTTGGTATTATTCCGGCTAATCGGTATTCATAAACATCACATATATAATAGTAAACTCCGTCTGAAACAAGTTTTCCGGAGTTCATAGATTTTCCGTCCCAGTTAATATCAGGGTCATCTGTTTCAAAAACTAAAACTCCCCATCTGTCGTATATTTTTAATTCTATTTTATCAACAAATCTGTATGGATACGGATGAAATAAATCGTTAATATTATCGCCATTTGGAGTAAATACATTAGGTAATTCGTAATAAGAACAGTTATCGACACATTGATTAAAATCTTCACAAATAGATTCGTTTCCGGCTGAATCTATTGCAGTTAAATAGTAACAAGCACTTAAACTTAAATCTGAATAGTGCGAATATGTTTTAACGTCAGGAGCCAAAGTTGCCAAAAGTTCAAAAGGAGCATTTAGTTCATTTTTGTAGAAAATTTTGACAGCTTCAAGGCTTTCGTAACAAGTATCGTTAGGCATAGTCCAGGTTATCTGGTTGTAAAAATCCTCACAATGGCTAACAACTTCAAAATCAGGGCAACACGGAGCAATTGTATCAATCGGAATACCACAATTAATTTGAGACATATTAATAATTGGATCTGGTAAACTATCAGCTGTATAGTGACTTATGCTTTTTACTTTGTAGCAATATTCTTTTAAGTTTTGCAAGCCGAGATCGTAGTATGTATTAGAATTTGTATAGCCAATAGAATCAAAAGTTGATGTGTTTTCGTTATATTTGTAAATAACATACATTTCGTTGTCCCAAGGCACATTTTCGTCGATTATCAGAATATTTTTTTCATTAGCTGATTTTATTCTCAAATAAGGACTAGATGCAATAGTAGGATAACCAACACTTATCCATTCTGTGTTCAATGAATCGTAATTTTGTAGCGTTAGTCGATAACAAGACGGATTGTCTTCTGTATTTATGTTGTCATCTGTGTATGAGTTGTTTGTTAGTCCATCAAAAATAAGAGGAGTTCCAAAATCAATACCATATAAATCACGAGAAATTTCTAATAAAAATCTATGTGGACCTTTGTAAAGAATAGTGTCAAAATTTATTGGTTTTATCCAGTCAACTGAAATTTGTCCAGTTGCAATATCTGTGATGTCAACAGAAGCTTTTGTTAGAATAGGTAGTCCTTCTGCAATTTCAATACATACCTTGTCCGAAACTACACCGTCAGTTTTATTATCAAAAACAGTAACTATTCTGTAGCAATAATAGAAACCGGGACTTAAATGATCGTCAACAACAAAAGTCTGATCGGGATTTGTAATTGTTTTGGCAAGTGTATAACCCCATGATTCGGGCATTCCCGTCACACAATCTTCTATGGTGAAATTTTCATCACTATTTCTTCGGTATATTTTGTAGCCTGTTGCATTATCACAATTGCTACGTTCCCATTTTAAAATTATATTTGTATTTGATGCCTCAATGTCTGTAAATTGAACCGGAGGACCAATAACTCTAATATACATTGATTCGTAATCAGATAAACTTACTTCCGGGTTATTGTCTGCGGCTCTGAAAGTTACAAGATATTCCTGATCTCTAATATGAGAGCAATGAGTTTGCCACCTAAATGTGCCTGTAACATTTCCAACTCCAAAAACGCTATCGGTAAATTGAGCAGGAGAAATATCCATCGTAAAAGGACCTCCTGATGCTGATAAATATATTCCATCATTATCAATATCGTTAGCGGTAACATCAAATTGAATATAATCTCCTGCGATAACGCACAAATCTTCAATTGGGTCAATTTCAGGGGGATTATTGTCGGTTTCTTCAACTTCTATTTGTATGTCACGAATGATACTACTGATTTTAACTCCTTCTCGCCATTCTTCTATTCTTAGAGCAACATTATAAATTCCAATTTGAACAGGAGAATCCCAAATTAAATCACCTGTAATTTCATCAACAATAATTGAAGTACTGGCAGCAGGAAGAGAAAAAGAAGGTATTTTTTCGCCGGCAGTATATCTGCATGTATCCATTTTGTACGAAAGACTATCTCCGTCGGGGTCGTAAGCGCCAGGGTTGTGAATAAAAATTTGATTTAGAGCCGCTTTGTCGATTGGTTTGTTTAGTAGAACAGGAGCGTCATTGTGACCTAAAAACGGATTTATCTGCAGTGTTGTTTTTAGAGCAAAAATTACATTTACAGAATTGGGGATATTTATTACACCTTCGTTTCGGTTTGGGTCTTCTACTACTAAACTAAACGTTCCCGGACCCGGAAAAGTGTGGTTTATTTCGTAAATATTCTCAAAATAATTGTTTGGTAATGTTGTCTTTTGAGTTCTTGGAGCAATATCTTGTGAACCATCTCCAAAATCGATAGGAAGGCTGTCTCTATCTGCTTGAGAAAGAGTATATGTATAAGTTGTAATTGTTATTTTGTATGTATATCCGCTTACATGTTCGTAAACTATTTGACCGGCTCGGTTGTGTGTAGCAAAAAGATTTATGCCTGAAAATATTATTATTGTCAGAAAAATTAAACGTTTCATTATGTTGTTTATTTGAGACAAAAGTACGTAAAAATGTTGAATTATTTTTTATAACTTGATATTATTCGTTCTAAAATATTGTTAAATATTGCTGATTTTTTAATTTGGTGGTTAGTTGATTTGAGAATTTGGAGATTTGGAGATTTGATGATTAGTTAATTTGAATATTTTTTAATTTGGAGATTTAATGTCGTTAAGTTAATGAAAAAACAGGACGTACCTAAAGGCACTTTATTGTTTATTATCTTTTAGTTTCGACTTGCATCGGAACTTAAACAAATCGTCCCTACATGACTTTTTTAGATGTCTAATTTAACGACATTTTCACAACGGAACTTACAAACAGGTCATTCTTGTGGAACTTTTTTGGATTAATAACTTAATAACATTGATATTTAATTTTTCATTTACTCATTTATACATTGAATAATATTTACATATTCAGAGGTTTACAAATTGATTATTGAATTATTGAAAAGTATTTACACATTCACAGATTTACACATTGAATTATTGAATAGTATTTACTGATTAACACATTGATTTATTGTTTAATCAGAGGAAAATTCTCGTAGCAGTTTACGATATTGGGAGAAAAAATGAGAGCGAGAAAGGAAACCAACATATTTACCTTTATCCAAAACAAGTAGATTGAAGCGTTCGGTTTTTTCAAATTTTTCGGCAACAGTTTCAAGATGTTCATCTAGTTCTACAAAAGTTGAAGGGAAAATCATAAGTTCTGTTACAGACGTTTTTTGGTATAATTCTTCTTTGAACATTATTTTTCTGATTCGGTTTAATGATATAACACCAAGAAAATTATTTTCGCAGTCTACAATTGGAAATAGATCTCGCGTAGCAACTTTTACTATTTCCACTAAATCACCAAGGTTTTTATCGGGAGTAAGAGTCTGGAAATTTTTTTCGATAAGAGTTTCAAGGTTTAAAATGGTTAGAATGTTTCTGTCTGCGTGATGAGTCAATAAAATTTTACGTTGAGCTAATTCGGTGACTAAAAAATTGTGTTTGTGGAAAATTTTAACAGTAATATAAGACGTTGAAGAGCTTATTAACAATGGAATAAGTAAAGAAAATTTACCTGTAAGTTCGCTAATAAAAAAAACACTTGATAAAGGGGCGTGCATCATTGCGGATATTAAACCGGCCATTGCCACTAGAGCAGAAGTTTCGTGCGAAATATTTATTTTAGACTTCTGAAAAATATGCGACATAAAAAGTCCGATATTGGCGCCCGAAAATAATATTGGCGTAAAAAAACCCCCAATTCCACCTGCCGAAACTGTTACCGAAGTTGCAAAAGCTTTTGCTACTGCAATTAACAGAAAAAAAAGAATTATCATTCCCATGCTTTTGTCGAAGTTTTCAAACAAACTGTTTTCGAACAAATATGAATAATCTCCAATAATTGCTGAATTGAGAGCAGCGTATCCTTCGGCAAATATCGCAGGGAATAGATAAACAAAGGTTCCTACAACTACACCGGCAATTAAAAATCTATATATTCTTCTTTTTATTTTATTAAAAAATCGTTTTAAATTAAGATACATTGTAGAAAAGAAAAGTGCAAAAAATCCGGTTGCAACACCTAAAATGATGTAATAAGGCACTTCGTTCATCATAAAAATAGTGTCGACTCTTAGATTGTAAATAATATTTGAACCTAAAAAAAGATAAGACGTTAAAGAAGCACTAACAGAAGCTAATACAATAGGGATAATTGACAGAGTAGTAAGATCAATCATTATTACTTCTAATGCAAAAATAATTCCGGTTACAGGTGCTTTAAAAATTGCTGAAATTGTTCCTGCTGTGGCAACTCCAATAAGAATTATTCGTTGCCGATAAGGTAATTTGAAGAATTTTGAAACTATCGAAGCAATTCCACCTCCGGTTGACATATTAGGGCTTTCAAGTCCGCCCGAAGCGCCAAATCCAACTGTTAGAACACTCCCGATAATTGACGAAAAAACATTATGCGGCTTCATGTAGCCGTTATTGCTTGAAGTGGAATAAAGTAAATTGTAAATTCCGGGTTTTATATCTAGTTTGAATATTTTTATATAAAGATATGTTAAAAAAAGACCAAAAAAAGGGAAAATAAAAAAAACGAAAACTACGCTATTTCTGTGAGGAATAAGAAGTTCGTGCATGTAATGCACTGAGTTTTTGAGAATTACAGCGCCAAATCCGGTGAAAATACCAACAATAACACTGGCAAAAACAAAAACATAATAATTATTATCTCCTTTTTGTCGCCAGTATGAAAATTTTCTGAGTATTCTGTAATCTTTCATTATAAAAAATGTCTAATCTGCCGAAAAATCTTTTAATAATGATCTGTAATGAGAAAAGAAATTTGCTCTTGAAATAAAGCCTTTGTATTTACCTTCGTGAGTTACGACAATATTAAAAACACCGCTTTTTTGCAGTTTTTCGGCAATTGATTCGGGGTCTTCGTGTTCGTATTCAATTACAATTTCAGGAACATACATTATCTCTCTTATCTTAATTTTTTCGTGTAATTCATTTTTGAACATAATTTTTCGTATCCTGTTCAGGTCAACAATTCCTAATAAAGTTAAGTCACTATCAACTACAGGGAAAAGATTTCTACTACTTTCAGCAACTGTTTTAATTAATTCTCCTAAATTATCATTTGCTTTTACAGGCATAAAATCATCTTCAATCAAAGAATCCATTTTGATTAAAGTTAAAGTGTTTTTATCTGCGTGGTGAGTAAGAAGTTGTTTTCTTCTGGCAAGTTGAATAGTGTAAATATTGTTTTTCTGAAAAATTCTAACAGTAATGAAAGAAATTGTAGATGTCAGCATTAGCGGAAACAAAAGGCCATAACCGTGAGTAATTTCTCCAATTAGAAAAATTCCGGTTAATGGTGCTTGCAAAACACCTGCAATTAAACCTGCCATTCCAACCAAAGCTGAATTACTAGGCGAAATATCATATCCAAAATGATTAAAAATAACAGCTAAAAATAGTCCGGTATTTACTCCTGTAAATAGAGTAGGGGCGAAAATTCCGCCAATCCCACCTGCGCCAAAAGTAAACGATGCAGCAATTATTTTCAGTAAAACCATTGCCAAAAACAAAATAAAGAGCATCAGAAAACTTTCCTGATTAAAATTAAAAATATTACTTTCGAATAAATAGCTGTAATCGCCGCGCAAAGCAGAGTTAATTGTTTCATAACCTTCGCCGTATAGAGCAGGAAAAATGAATATTACAACTCCTAATAGACCTCCACCTATTAAAAGTTTTTTGTAAACCCCTTTTATTTTGCTAAAAATTGTGCTTATTTTTGTGTAAACCTGAGTAAAATAAACAGCTATAAAGCCTGTTATAATTCCCAAAACAATAAAATAAGGAATTTGGTCGAGCATAAAATTGGCTTTTAATGTAAATGAATACAAAACATTAGTACCCATTAACAAAAAAGAAGTAATAGAACCCGACGCAGCTGCAAGTAAAATTGGAATTATTGATTGCGTTGTAAGGTCTATCATTATAACTTCCAAAGCAAAAACAACACCTGCAATTGGAGCCTTAAAAATAGCAGCCATTGCGCCGGCACTTGCAGCTCCAAGAAGAATAATTTTTTGTCGGTAAGCAACTTTAAAAACTCTTCCAATGTTTGAACCTACGGCTGCTCCTGTTGCAACGGTTGGTCCTTCTAGTCCAACAGAACCACCAAAACCAACAGTTAAAGCACTTGAAATTATTGAGGAAAAAAGATTATGAGCTTTTATAAAAGCATTGTTTCTTGAAATTGCATATAAAACTTTTGGAACACCATCGCCAACCTCTTGACGCAGAATGTATTTGATGAATAATACTACAATACTAATTCCAATAATCGGGAATAAAAAGTATAAATAATTATGATTTTCAAATAAAGACCAATTGCTGACTAGTTTTTGAATAGAATGAACAAGATTTTTTAGTAAAACAGCTGCCAAACCGGTACCAAATCCGGTTAGTACACTTAAAAACAGAAGGAAATAATAGTTATTTGTATAATTTAATCTCCATTTTACAAATTTTTTCCAAAAAATAATGTTTTTCATGTTGGTTATGAAATTTTATTGAGTGCGTTTTGATGGTTTATTCCAAAAAATTAGGTTTAAAAAAAATCGCTCAAAAGTAGTTAGAATTAATTTATTGGAAAAAAAATCTTTGTTTTAAATTTTTAAGTGTAATTAGCTGTTTATTAAAATGTTATATGTAAATATTTTGTTTTTACTTAAAATTGCACAAGTTGCTGAGTATAATTACACTTCTAATTGTAAAATGACTTACGATGCCAATAAAAACATAGAAATTCAGTATAATTTTATAGATTTGCCGACAAGTGTAATTCAGCAAAGCTGAGAATTAGAGTGTTTGACTTTTTTTGATATAATTATGCTTGGTGTTAAATTATTTTCGATTTTCTAAGGATTAAAGGATGAATTTTCAGGCATGAAGGGAATTTAAGCCAATAATCCGAATATCAAAATTAACTAAAAAACATGAGCAAATAAAAATAAAAAGTAATATCTTTGTAAAAAAAACTAATATCATGGATACAATCGAATTAAAATCGAGTTTGTACAATTTAATTGATAGAACGAAAGATATTGACATTTTGCAGGCAATTGAAATTTTATTAAAAAAACAATTTAAGTCATTGGAAATAAGTGAATTAGATGATGAGTTTGAATTGTCCGATGAGCATAAGAAAAATCTGGACGAAAGATTAGAAAGTTATCAAAAGAATCCAAAAGATTTGATAAGTTGGGAGAAGGTTAAAGAGCAGATTTATAAATAATTAGAATAAATAAATATGTTTGAAATTGATTTTTTGCCTGCTGCTTTAGACGATATCGAACAGACTAAAAACTGGTATAACAAAAAAAAAGAGAATTTAGGTTACGAATTTGTCAAAGAAATTGAAAAAATCATTGAATTAGTGATTTTAAATCCATATAGTTTCGCAAAAAAATATAAAGAAATGCGACAAGTTAAAATAAATCGTTTTCCTTTTTTTATTTCCTACATAATCAATGATATTAACGTTGTAGTTCTTTCTGTTTTACACACAAGTTGCAATCCTAATGAGTTTACAAAGCGTTATAAATAAGTTTTTTCTTCAATGTTTACCCCTTTTTACATATTCATTGAATGCCCGCAAACTATATTGGGAATCAATAATAAGGCAGTCATTTCCCGTTACGCAAAGTTATTACCCTTATAGATAATAATAACACAAGAAAATGGTAAGGATTTTTTTCTGATATTTTATAAATTTTTCAAGAAAGAACTTGACGAGCTTGTTGCTAAATATATAACATTGTTGCTACTATCTGTGATTTTAGGTTTTAATTTAATTTCTGTAGTTAATTTGTTCTATAGTTTTATACTACATCGAGTTTTTATAGTTTCAAAAGCTTATTTTTTTATGATATTATATTCTCCGATTGTTTTTCTTTATTATATTTTGATCGCTAAATCAAGATATAAAGAAATTGAGAATAAATTATTATATAATAAAGAACAATGGTCTGTGCTTCTATTATTATTTGTGTTATTTACAATAGTACTATTAGTTTTTTCTGTCAAACTAAATCATAATTTTTTACTATGAAATACAAATTATTAATACTTATTTTACTGCTAAATATATCATGTTTCAATGTGGAAAAAGTAACTTTTTTTAAAAAAGCCAGAACGCTTTTTATTGAAGAGAAATATGAATTAGCTTTAGATGAAATTAACCATGCGATTCAATTAGATTCTAATTTTTCTGATGCTTTTCTTCTAAGAAGTCAAATTTATTTAGGAATGAATGACACAGATAGGTCGTGTGTTGATGTTGAAAAGTTTTTAGGCTTAGTTGATTCAACTAATTCTTTATGGAAAAATGCAAAGTATTTTCAAAATAAATATTGTATTGGCTTGTCACTTGAAGATTATTATGTTGATTTAGAGGAATATAGTATTCGAATTAATGTAAATTCTACAGATACTTTTGCTTATCACATGAGAGGTAATTTGTATTTTAATTATGATTCTTTGAGTTTAGCAATAGAAGACTATACTATTTATCTTGAACTTTATGAAAATCCTGCAATATATTATAATAGAGCAATTTGTTTTTTGAAAATAGGAGAAAAAGAAAAGGCTTGTTTTGATACTAAAAAAGCAATGAGTTTTGATTATAAGCCGGTTGAGGCTATTGTTGAATATTGTGACTAGTAGAAATATAATTAGTCATGTTTTTATTTCCCCCTACTTCCAGCAAGTATTCCGTAAGGATCACTTGTGAGGATAAAAAAGAAATAAGTCTTAGACTTTGTAAACGTTTTGCCAAAAAAGTTCTATCAGCAACAAGGTTTTCGTAGTTGTTTTTGTTGTGCTTGAATTATAATTATATAGATTTGCCGAAAAAATTGAAAGTGAAAGGTTGAGAGTTAAGAATAACTCTTTTAAACTTGAACATTTATGAACTATAAAAAAAAAATCTTTCCAAATCAATGATTTTGATTTTTGTTTTGTTCAGCAATTCTTTGTTCTTTTGTAGTGATTTTTTTTAACACAGCAAATTCTTTAAGTTTTGCTTTTTTTGAGGGTTTTTAGCTTCAAATTATTATTTAAAATCATATAAAATAAACATTTTTAAATTTAAAATTTCAACTTTTAAGCTATGACAATAGGAGAAAAAACACACGTAACTTTAACTTACGAATTAAGAACAGACAATAAAAATAACGAAGCAATAGAAACAGTAACCGAGCAAACTCCACTTCAATTTGTTTTTGGTATTGGCAAAATGATTCCTATGTTTGAAAAAAAACTTTTGAACCTGAAAGCTGACGACAATTTCGATTTTGAACTAACTCCCGAAGAATCTTATGGAGAATATAGCGACAAAATGATTGCCAATGTTCCAATGGATATTTTTATGGTTGACGGAAAAATTAATGAAGAACTTGTAAAAATAGACAATGTTATTCCAATGCACATGAAAGATGGTCGCGTTTTGAACGGAAAAATACTTTCGTTTGACAATGAAAGCGTAAAAATGGACTTTAATCATCCTTTGGCAGGAAAAAATCTATTCTTTTCAGGTAAAATTCTAAACATCAGAGAAGCAACAGAAGAAGAGTTAGAAGATAATCACGAATGTACCGGTTGCGGAAAAGACAGTTGTGATTGCTAACAGTATTTAGTGAATAGTTTAAAGAGAATTGTTCAAAGAAAATATTTTAGAAGGTCGTCGGTATCAAAATCGGCGATTTTTTTTCGTTAAATAGTTTTTCAGTTCTCAGTCTTTCAGTCTTCTGTCTTCCATCTCCCTCACTCAAAAAAATCGTCTTTAAAATTAACAAGATAAACTTTATCGGTTGCACGAGTTATAGCAGTATAAAGCCAGCGCAGAAAATCAATATTGAGCATATCTTGATTAATGTATGACTGATCAATAAATACAGAATGCCATTGACCTCCTTGCGCTTTGTGGCAGGTAACAGCATAAGCAAACTTAACTTGAAGAGCATTTAAGTGTTTGTCGCCCAAAATCAACTCAAAACGTTTATTTCTGTCTTTTTCATCTTCATAAGATTCCGAAACTTTGTCAAAAAACTCTTTGTATTGATCATAAGACAGCGAAGGAGCTTCAAGATCTAGGGTTTCAATAAGCAATTTGACATCTAAAAAAGCATCATAATCGGGCATAAAAATTTCTGCTTTTGCAAAATGATAATCGTACATTTCTTCAAAACCCTTAATATTAGAAATATGTACAATATCACCGTTTGCTATAAAATCAACCTGATCGTATTCGTCTTTCCAATAGTAGTTGTTTTTTACAACCATAACTAAATCTTCTCTGGAAATCTGAGATTCTTTGTATAAAATTGTTTGTCTAATCCCTTGATTATACTTGTTTGCGCGTTTATTCGAACGAGTAACTACAATTGTGTTTTCTAATCCAACACCATCATACGCCGAAGAAATTGTTTCTATTAAATCTGTTCCGCTAATTCTAATAATGTCGTTAAAACCGTCAAGTTTAAATTTGGGAAAAACATTTGTTCTTCGTTCTGAAATCATTTCACGCAAACGAGTGGCATTAAATAAAATACCCGAATCCAAAGATTGTCGAACAACTTCTGTCAGCTCATATTCTTGGACTTCAAAACCGTATAATTCTAATGTGTTTTTGTCCAAAGCCGGCGAAATGTCCATTTTAACAGGCGGTAATTGAGCAGTATCGCCGGAAAATATTATTTTGCAATTTGTTCCTGAAAAAACGTATTTCATTAAATCGTCAAGTAGTCTTCCGGTTCCAAAAACAACTTTGTCGCGGCTGTCGTTTGAAATCATTGACGATTCATCAATTATAAAAACAGCATTTTTATGTTTATTGTAATCAAGTGTGAATTTTGTTATTGCGCTATTTTTGGATTTCGCTCTGAAAATTTTTTTATGAATCGTGTATGCAGGAGATTTAGCAGTGTTTGAAAAAACTTTTGCGGCTCTTCCGGTTGGAGCTAAAAGAATAGTGTCGGTTTTAAATTCAGCCAAAGCATTGACTAATGCAGAAATTACAGTAGTTTTTCCGGTTCCTGCATATCCTTTCAGAAGAAAAATATCTCTGTTTTCTTTGTTAACAATAAATTCAGCCAGATCAAAAATTAAATCGTCCTGTTGTGGGGTTGGTTTAATGCCTAAATGTTCTATTATTTTCTTTTCTAAAAATCCGCTTAACATCTTTTTAAATTAACAATTGATAATTTAGAATTAACAATTATTTTATATTCAAATTTTAAATCTATTATGCTAGCAATTGATAATTTATTAGTTGTTAATTATCAATTATTAACTATTAATTAAAACTTGTATCTTAATTGCAATTTTATTTCTGATTTTGTATTTCCGTCAACTTCGTTTAAACCGCCTTCGCTTATAATATTTCTGTCGGTATAAGTTGTCATAGAATATTTCCCCCAAACCGTTAATTTTCTTGAAATATCATATTTTAAAACCAAATAAGTTCTAAATCCTTTGTAGAATAATCCGGGAACAGAGAAAGCGTATAAAACATCATTTTCATACGTGTAAATTCTTGCATCATAAGGTGCGTCAAAAACTACATATCTGAAATAAAGAGACATCGGAAGTTTGTTCGGAACAAATTTCACATCTTGATATGCTATAAATCCTGTTTGTTTAACATTGTCTTTTTCGAAACCTGAAAACTCAATTCTATTTCTGAGTGTTAAATTTCTATTAATTTGAAAAGAAATATGATACCTGAAACTCCATCTGTCTTTGTTTACAGGATAGCTCAAAGCAACATCTTCGCTGGTATTTTCAGACTTAATTTCACGTTTGTATTTTATATACATCGAAACATTTCTGCTCGGATTATAATCAATTTGTGTAAGATATTCAATGCCATTTGAAAGAGGAGAATTTAGTCGATATTTTAGCCAAGGAAAAGTATAAGAATCCAAATACGATGAAATTTTAAAATTTTTGTAAGGATAAATTTCCAGTCCAAAATAAATACCTTTTTCATTAAAAGTGTTGGACCCTTCGGCAAAAGCTCCGCTAAAATATGCCTGATAAGCAGGAGAATAATTTCTATATAAAGTAACAAAAGAAATTTGATGAGCCAAAGGCACTGTTAATCCGTTTACTGTTGCTAAACCTCCATTTTGACTAACTGCAGTTTCGCCATAAAAATGAAATTTATTATATTGAAATTCGTAATTCCAACCAAGATTTGAGTTTGAATTACCTTGAAATTCATACATTTGATAAGGTTTTATTGCTTTGTTTAATTCTGCAGAAAAATTATAATGAACAAAAGTTAAACCCGTTTTGAACCATTTTCCGGCATAACTAACATTTCCTCCAAAAACAGTTTGACTTATTGAATGTCTGTCGGCAATTTCGGAAGGAGTACGGTGATAACCGGTAATTTGAAATGACGTAACTTCAAGAATATCAATATCTTCTAGCGTGTCTATGGCGGAAACATTACCGTCAATTTTGTGATAAGAACCAAAAGCACTTGTTGTAAAATTTCCAAATTCCATAATAACTCCTGCTCCTCTTAGAAACAGATTTTCGTCAGCAGAAGAATATTTTTTCAAACCTTGTGGTTTTTTCTTCATTGTAAGCACATACGAAGATTTCCCCATCGTCATTCCTGTCCATAAGGCAAGTCCTTCACCAAATTGAGCTTGAAAATCTCCAATAACAACACGTTTAAATTTCCAAATTCTATCAAGCTGTAAATGAGCAGAATAATAATCAAATCCGTTTTTTTGAGCGCCGGCAAAAAACTGTTCTCCAGGATCTTTTTCAGCAGTAATTCCCCACTGAACCTGATCGCGATAATGAAACTTATATTTTACATAATATTTCATTGGATCGCCCAAATACCTTGATTTATCAGGGTTTTCCTGAATTACACTATCGGGTATGTTGTACCCTTGCATTGGTTCAAGGTTAAACTGAGTACGGGTAAATATTTCGTGACGACCATATTTAAAAACTTTGTTGAAATCTATTTTATCCTCTGTTTTTGCAGCACTTACAGTAATAAATGGCAACAGCATTTTAATGCTTTCATTGTCGAAACTTTCAAGAAGTTGCAATTCATATATGGTTTTATAATCTCCGTTATTTTTCCGATATTCAATAATTTCATCAATTTGCAAATCATTCAAAAAATGCAATTTATTTAAGTTTCCTTTTGTAGCTTCATTCAAATTTAAAGGATTGTCCATAAAATAATGGAGATCATCATAAATTGTAGAATAATCAAGTTCTTCGTCAGAGTTAGCTGCAATTTCTTCAATTAAAGTTTCTATAACTTGCTCTGCTTTATCGTTTTGTGCATTCAATTTACCTATTGGGAAAATCACAAAAACTAGTATAATCGGTATGAAAAATCTTCTAAACATAAGGTGAAAGTATTTTTCAGCAAATTTAAAAAAACTTTTGTTAAAAAAATGTCTAGAAAAAATTCTTTTGTTTTTATTTTTTTTTACTTTTGTGATATATTGAAATCGAAGATTATGTTAGAACCAATTTTTAAAGAGGCAACAAAAATAACTCCCGAAGTTAAATTAGATAAAGAAAATGAAGTTTTTGAGATTACCGGAAGATCTTTACCAGAAGATGTTATTAAATTTTATTCAGATATCAGAACATGGATTAAGTCATATTGTCAAGACCCAAATCCTTCTACCATTTTTAAATTTCAATTAGATTATTTTAATTCTTCTTCAGCCAGATTATTAGTGAAAATTTTAATAGATTTAGAAACAATTCTTCAATCAGGAAAAAATATTAAAGTTATTTGGTATTATCAAGCTGATGACGATGTTATTAAAAGTCGTGGATACGAAATTAAATCAGTGGTGCTTTTGCCTTTTGAAGTTAGACCATTAGAAAATTAACGTAAAATTAATATCGTGTAATGTCCTGTTTATCAGAAATATAATCCTGTTTTTTATTTGTTAAGGCTTCCTTTATTTTATCAGTTTTTTACTACGGATTTCATTTTGTAATTTTGTACAAATTTTTCTCAATTCAAAAAATATTCAAATCATATATATGGAAATAATACATTCTAGAACTAAAATTATTGCAACAATTGGACCGGCATCAAATCAAAAAGAAGTACTTAAAGAAATGATTTTGGCCGGAGTAGATGTGTGCAGAGTTAATTTTTCTCATGAAAATCACATTGTTCATGCAGAAACTATTAAAACAATTAGAGAATTAAACAAAGAATTAGACACAAATGTTGCTATTTTAGTTGATTTACAAGGACCAAAAATTAGAATTGGGGAAGTAGAAGGAGAAAAAATTAAACTGGAGAAAAATGATATTGTTGAATTTGTTACTTATGATACAAAATGTTCTAAGGACAGATTTCATGTTGATTATGAAGATTTTGCAATTGATATCAATCCCGATGAAGAAATTTTAATTGACGATGGCAACATTAAATTAATTGTTGTTGAAACAAATAAATCCGATTCTGTAAAAGCAAGAGTAATTTATGGTGGTTTGATATCATCAAGAAAAGGAGTAAATCTTCCACAAACAAAACTTTCGTTGCCGAGCATGACTGATAAAGACATTGAAGATGCACATTTTGCGCTTGAAAATGATGTTGATTGGTTAGCTTTATCTTTTGTTAGACATGTTAGTGATATTATTGAATTAAAGCAACTCATAAAACGTAAAAAGAAAAAAGTTAACGTTGTTGCTAAAATTGAAAAACCTCAAGCTATTGAAAATCTTGATGAAATCATACAAGAAGCTGATGCAATTATGGTTGCACGTGGAGATTTAGGTGTAGAATTAGATTTTGCTCGTGTTCCGTTATTGCAAAAAACAATAGTCGAAAAATGTCTTCACTATTCAAAACCTGTAATTATTGCTACACAAATGATGGAAAGCATGATTACAAATTTCCGTCCAACTCGAGCCGAAGCGAATGATGTTGCAAACGCAGTTCTTGACGGGGCAGATACTCTAATGTTGAGTGGTGAAACTTCTGTTGGTGAATATCCTGTTTTAACTATCAAAAGTATGCATAGAATAATTCAGGAAACAGAACAAAAAAGATACAATTATAACAGAGGAGTAAGACCCGAAGACACAAGTGACAGATTTATTAGAGACTCTATATGTTATAGTGCATCACGAATGGCTGAAAAAATAGGAGCAAAAGCAATTGTTACTTTTACAGAACACGGAAATACTGCTTTTACGATTTCTGGATACAGACCAAAAGCCGATATATACGCTTTTACACGTCACAAATCTCTTTTAAGTGTTCTTTCTCTGCTTTGGGGTGTAAGATCTTTTTATTTTGAAAAATTCGATGAAATAAATCAAGCAATTGATTCATCAATAAATATCTTAAAAGCCAAAGGTCTTGTTAAATCAGGCGATTATATAATACATGTTGCAAGTACGCCTTTAAAAGTAACTCACAAAACAAATATGCTCAAAGTTACAAAAGTTGAGTAAATATTATTTAATCAAAAAAAGTATAAAATTTAAAAAATGTAAATTATTTTAATTTACATTTGTGTGAAATATTAAAATTTAACCTAAACAATTACAATTATGGGTTTTGGAATAAAAGAAAAAATAGGTGTTGGCGTAATATACGGCGACAAATTAAAACAGTTGTTCAAAATTGCAAAAGAAAATAACTTTGCTATACCTGCTGTTAACGTAGTAGGAACAGATTCTGTTAACGCAGCCATTGAGGCAGCTAAAGATATGAATTCTCCAATAATTGTTCAGCTATCAAACGGTGGAGCTGCTTTTTTTGCAGGAAAAGGAATTTCTAACGAAAATGAAAAAGCTGCTATCTTGGGTGGCGTTTCTGCTGCTTTGCACGTACACAATGTGGCTGAAGCTTATGGTGTGCCGGTTATTCTTCACACCGACCACGCAGCAAAAAAACTTCTTCCTTGGATAGATGGACTTTTAGATGCCGGTGAAAAATACTTTGCTGCTCACGGGAAACCACTTTTTAGCTCGCACATGCTTGATTTATCAGAAGAAACAATTGAAGAAAACATCGAAATCAGCTCAAAATATCTTGAAAGAATGAAAAAAATGGGCATGACTTTGGAAATTGAACTTGGTGTAACAGGCGGAGAAGAAGATGGAGTAGATAATACAGGAATTGATAATTCTCTACTTTATACTCAACCTGAACATGTTTCTTATGCATACGAACATCTTTCAAAAATAAGCGATAAGTTTACAGTTGCTGCTTCTTTTGGTAATGTTCACGGTGTTTACAAACCCGGAAATGTGAAATTAAATCCTGTGATTCTTAAAAATTCACAAACATATATTTCCGAAAAATTTAAAACAGAAAATAATCCTGTTGATTTTGTATTCCACGGTGGTTCAGGTTCAACAAAAGAAGAAATTCACGAAGCAGTTTCTTACGGTGTAATTAAAATGAACATAGATACTGATACACAATGGGCTTTCTGGAATGGTATTCGTAAATATTACCAATCAAAAGAAGCTTATTTACAAGGTCAAATAGGTAATCCGGACGGAGAAGATAAGCCTAACAAAAAATATTACGATCCAAGAAAATGGCTTCGTGAAGCAGAAGTTTCAATGTCAAACAGACTTAAAATTGCTTTTGAAGACCTTAATTGTGTTGATGTATTGTAAAAAAATATTTTATCAAAATTAATCCCGTACTTGTGCGGGATTTTTTATTTTTGCAAAAGTATTATTGAATACCAATGGATAAAAAACTCATAAATACTCACGACAAGTTTTTCAAAGAAGTTTTTTCTAAAAAAGAAGAAGTCAAAGAATTTATTGAAAAATCATTGCCGAAAAAAGTTGTAAATAACTTAAAACTTGAGACATTGCAACTTGACAACACTGAATATTCAACTAAAAATTTAAAGTTGTCTTTTTCTGACGTTGTTTATAATTGTGAATATGGAAATAACAAAACAGTTAAAATAACTTTGCTTTTTGAGCACAAAAGTTATTCTGTAGCAAATCCATATCTTCAACTTTTGGAATATTTACTTCGAGTCTGGACGGTAATTATTTTGAGTAAAATCGTAATAATAATTTTTTGTCCAATTTCCTACGGATTTCATTTCCATTATGTTACCTAACTCATCGTATTGGTAGGTGTGTGTGTAATTTTGCAGAGCATTTCCATCGCTTGGTAATAGAACGTTATTTCCAAAGTCTAAGTAACTGTGTTCTACGTTACTTATACCGAATCAACACCAAGTAAGTAAAAACAAATTTTACTAACTTGCTGTAAGTTCGGCATCATACAAATATGATTTTTATTGAATATGACGTGTTCTCTGCCTGTGGCTTTTAAAAGTCTGTAAAGAGCATCGTATTCATAAGTGTTTTCAGGATAAACTACACTATTATTGAAAAATATTGTTTGTTGTGCGTCGTCTTTTTTATAAACTATGTTGCCTTGTGGGTGCGTTGTCGCTGATTTTACGTTTTTGCAAAACATCGACGAAGTTAAAAAACTTCTTGTATTTTAAACCTCCAAGACAAAAGTCTTGAAGGAACTCGCTGTAAGACTGAGAGGAACAAGGGGTAGAAAGTGCTGTTTACCGAAATCCTAAAAATCTATTTTATAAATATCATCACCTAACTCCTCTTCACATTCTTTTGAAAGATAGATATATGGAATAGTATCAATACGTCGATTGTGTTTCAATATACATAAATTTTTATCTTTTATTTTAATAATTGAATCACCTTCATGAACCAAATCTTCCAATTCATCTGACAAATAAGTAACATAATTTGCTGATGAGTCTCCAATTAAGATATCTAAATGTGGTAACCCTTTTGTATAATACTTCTTTTTTACAATAGCTTTATACTCTTCTTTTAAAAAGGCGGTAGTTTAAAATAACGTTGATTTTGTTATCTTTGCAAATATATTAAAAAACACTCAAAATGGAAGATATACTAACA
>JAFGUD010000398.1 GCA_016938685.1 Bacteroidales bacterium
AAAGACATCAAAAACGAAAATACGATATTGACAGAAATTATGGTAAACAGATTGAAAATCAGCAAAATCTAACTTCGTAAAGTAGAACTAATACTTTTAGACTAAAAAAACTGGTGTTTAAATTAGAAGAAATTATAGTGTTTTTGGGCTTTTTGGCATTTCTAATATCAAAAACAGAGAGAGTTTAAATAAACCGAATAGGAAAGACAATCTCTCTAACAAAATGTTGTCAAGAAAAAATCAATACAATTTCTAGACAACCCAAACAAATAAACTGATTTAAAAATAGTTGCAGATAATCACATATTTAAACAGGAGGAGAGTAATAAATATCCGCTCCAGGACCTACAGGAAGACCGAGAATAATCCAAACAACCATTAGCAAAGTCCAAACAAAAAGAAAAACAATAGAATATGGAAGCATTGTGGCAACGATTGTTCCGATACCGGCTTTTTTATCATATTTTTGAACAAAAGCAATAATTAAAGGAAAGAAACTTAGCATCGGAGAGATAATATTTGTTGCACTGTCACCTATACGATATACTGCCTGAGTAAATTCAGGCGAATATCCAACAAGCATAAACATAGGTATAAAAACAGGAGCCATAATAGCCCATTTTGCAGAAGCACTTCCCATTAGTAAATTTATACTTGCTGAAAATGCAATAAATAATAAAGTTAATGGAATCAAGCCAATCCCGGTACTTTGGATTGCATTAGCGCCTTTTATAGCAAAAATTATTCCCAGGTTAGACATTTTAAAAAAGGCAACAAATTGAGCTGCAAAAAACACTAAAACTATATATGTTCCGAGAGTTTTAACAGACTCGCTCATGCCGTTCATAACATCTGCGTCAGAAGTGTATTTTTTTGTTGTAAAACCATAAACAATCCCCATTACAGATGCAAAAATAAAAAGTAACGCAATAACACCTTTGATTAGCGGAGATCCAAGTACACTACCATCATCGCCCCTAAAAAAGCTATTTTCGGGAACAACTGTAACTAATATTAATATTAAAGATAAAACACTCAAAATTGCAACTCTTTTTATTCCTTTTCGCTCTATTTCAGTTAGTTTATCTAGATTTACTTTGTCTTTTGAATCTTGTTTATATTTCCCAAAACGAGGAGCAACAATTTTTTCGGTAACCCAAGTTCCTGCAAAAGATAATACAACAGCAGAAACCGACATAAAATAATAGTTAGCTGTAGGGTTGACATCGTAAGCAGAATTTACAATATGAGCTGCTTCTGTTGAAAGTCCGGCCAAAAGAGGATCAAGCGTTCCTAATAGCATATTGGCACTGTAGCCACCGGAAACTCCGGCAAAAGCTGCTGCCATTCCCACAACAGGATGTCTACCTATTGATAGAAATATTATTCCGGCAAGTGGAATAATAAGTACATGCCCGGCATCACTTGCAATGTTTGACATCACTCCGGTAAAAATAATTACAAAAGTTATAAGTTTTTTGGGTGTTGAAGCTATAATGAGTCGAATGGTAGCGTTTATAAGTCCACTGTCTTCAGCTACACCAATTCCTAGCATAGCCACAATAACAATTCCCAGAGGAGCAAAACTAGTAAAATTTACAACTAAATCAGTTAAGATATTGTGTATTCCCTGTTTGCTCAATAAATTCACAGATTTCACAATAGAACCATCAGCCGGATTTGTAGCCGACCAACCAAAATGATATGCAACAAATGAAAAAACAAGAATAATAAATGCAAAAATTGCAAATAGAGTTGCAGGATGAGGAAGAGCGTTTCCTCCTTTTTCGACTAATACCAAAAACTTATTTATGAATTTTAAGTGCTTCTTCATTAAGCACAAAAATAAATAAATATCAGTGGATTGAAACAAAATTTACTCTTTTTTAAAAAAAGCAAGACAATTTACACTAAAAAAAACATTCGACATAGAACTATTATAATGTCCCTTATCGATTATGAAAATTATTTCGATTAAAATTTCATTCATAATTAAATTCTAAATGTTTTAAACTTATTTACATTTGCACAAACAAAAAATAATGCTAAAAATATTAAACAATAGAAATTCATTACTCATCGTTGCTCTTATATTGGGGCTTCTATTCGGTTGGGGCGTAGAATTTTTGAAGCCGCTTACTTTATATATTCTTGCATTGGTAATGGTTTTTTCAACCACATCTTTTGATTTTAATTTATTTAAGGACTATAAATTTTTTGCAAAAGCAACTTTGATTTCATTTTTCCTGAATTATATTCTGTTTGGTGCAATTTTATTAACATTAGCATATTTTTTAATTGATGAAAAAGAACTTTTTTGGGGATTTGTGGTAATTGCTGCAACACCACCAGGAGTTGCAGTTATTCCGTTTACTTTTATTTTTAAGGGAAATTCTAATTTTTCATTAATTGGTATTTTGGGTGTTTATTTATTGGCTATTGTAGCATCTCCGTTGATTATAAAATTGTTTGTAAAAGGAGTAGATTTAGATATTTTTCAACTGGTAAAAGTTACATTTCAAATTATTGTTGTTCCTATTTTGTTGTCACGAATTTTGCTTCTGAAAAAAATCAAACCAACTATTGATAAAATACGTGGGAAAGTTGTTAATTGGGGATTTGCTCTTATTGTTTATACTGTAATTGGCTTAAACAGAGAGGTTATTTTTGCCGATACTCAATTATTGTTAAAAATAAGTCTAATTTTTATTATAAGTATGTTTGTTGCCGGATTTTTATATGAATTTATACTTAGAAAAAAGATTGCAAAAGATATGCGGATTTCTCAAAATCTAATGTTTACAATAAAAAGTTCGGGTTATGCTGCCGGTACAGCACTTGCAGTTTTTGGAGAAAGAAGTGCCTTGCCTTCCGCTTTTTTGGCCGTTTTTGTGTTGCTTTATCTGATAGTTATCGGTTTTGTTTTTGAAAGAAAAAACACCTGATTATAAATTAAAGTTTTTAAGCTAAGTCTTAATTTTAAAAAATAGAATTTACAGTTATTGATTATCTGTAAATTTAAGTTTCACAATATAAAAATTAAACTTTTGAAATAACGTCACTTCGAAATTGAAAAAAAACTTAAATTTTCAATTTAATGCTCATTTTAAGTAATTAGTAATAAGCACTTAATCAATTTTTTATTTTACCTCACAAATAATAAACTCAGATAAATAATTAACTTTGTGAATAAGAATAAATAAAAGTCTAATTCTGTGTTATGGAATCAAAACCCAAAGGAATCCTCAATAAGTTTTTGATTATAGTTGAGAAAGGTGGCAACGCTCTTCCACATCCGGCAACTCTATTTGCCCTTTTTGCATTCGCAACATTGATTTTATCTCTAGTTGCTTTTTTGTTAAATTGGTCTGCAGTAATGCCACAAATTGGTGAAACACCTCCAGAAAGAATCTTTCCTGTTAATCTTCTTAGTCGAGAAGGTATCCATTCGATAATGAAAGACATGGTTGTTAATTTCACAGGGTTTGCTCCATTAGGAATTGTTCTTGTTGCTATGCTAGGAATTGGTGTAGCTGAACACAGTGGACTGATTAGTGCTGTAATCAGACTTTTAGTACTTTCTGCTCCCAAAAGAATAATAACATTTGTACTTGTTTTAGCCGGCATACTATCAAATGTTGCCAGTGACGTAGGTTATGTATTATTAATTCCACTTGCTGGTATTATTTTCCAATCAATAGGCAGACATCCAATAGTTGGTATGGCCGCTGCTTTTGCCGGAGTATCGGGAGGATTTAGTGCTAATCTTATACTTGGAACAATAGACCCCCTTTTAGCAGGGCTTTCAACCGAAGCCGCACAAATTTTTGATTCTAGTTACGAAGTTAATCCTACTGCTAATTACTATTTTATGGTTGTTTCAACATTCTTAATTGCTTTTACCGGCACTTGGGTTACCGAAAAAATTATTGCTCCAAGATTAGGAGAATACAAAGACGAGACTGGTGAAGAAATAAACATAGATAAACTTTCAAACATTGAAAAAAAGGGATTAAAAAGAGTCGGATTTGTTTCACTAATAATTTTAGTTGGAACAATATTTTTGGTTGTTCCCGAAAATGGTTTTTTCAGAGGTTTGGATGGCACTATACTAACATCACCTTTAATAAAAGGAGTAATAGCAATATTGTTTATTGTGTCAGCACTTTTAGGTTTAGTTTACGGTTTTACTACAAAAAAATATAAAACAGACACAGATGTTATGAATGGAATGAGCAAATCTATAAAAACTCTTTCGTTGTACATCGTTTTAGTGTTTTTTGCCGCTCAATTTGTAGCTTATTTTAAAATGTCTAATTTAGGGATAATTTTTGCTATAAAAGGAGCGACATTGATACAAAACACGGGGCTAGGACTGATACCTCTGTCAATCATGTTTATTATTTTAGCAGCTGCTATAAACATGCTTATGGGAAGTGCTTCGGCTAAATGGGCAATTATGGCTCCGATATTTATTCCTATGTTTATGCTTTTGGGCTATTCACCCGAACTTACACAAGTAATATACCGAATTGGAGATAGCGTAACAAATATAATTTCACCAATGATGAGCTTTTTTGCCTTAATTATTGCCTTTATTCAGAAATACGATAAAAAAGCCGGAATAGGTACAATAATAGCAACTATGTTGCCTTATTCTATTGTTTTCTTTATTGTGTGGACTATTTTATTGGCTCTGGTTTAAGATAACGATGTTTTTTATTATCTTTGTAAAATCATATAAAACAGGTATAAATGGAAGATATTATCAC
>JAFGUD010000399.1 GCA_016938685.1 Bacteroidales bacterium
CGCCACACCCCGATATATTTTAAATAGTATTACATTGAACTTTCGACCATCCCGAACGCTTTCGGGATAGCTAGCCAACTGCGCCACTCCCCGATATATTTTGAAAGAGTTTGCAAAAGTAATATTATTAATTGCTTTTTTAAAAATTTTTTAAATTTTTTCTTCGTTTTGCAACTCTAAAATTTTGTTTAATATTTCTTTGCCATAAAATCTTTTGTTTGAGATAAACTCTAAAAAATAAGGTCTAAGTTTGTTAATGAATTTGTTTTCTTTAGCATAAATCAACAAACCAAGTGTTCCAATACAATTTACATTAAGTGATTCTGCTATTTTTCTAGCTTTTTTATCATCAATCAAAAGAAAATCAGCATTAAGTTCTTTGTATAAAATAACAGATTCTGATTCTCCGTAATCCATTATGATACCTAAATTGTTTTCCCCTTTAATTTCTATTATTTTATCTTTGAAGAAATTGTAAATTTGTTTATAATAAACGGTATCTATATTTTTTGTGATTTCTATCCAAACTGCTTTGGGTATCAAAACCTTATCAAACAATAGGTTTAAAAGGTTTAATTCGTTTATTATTGCTAATGAAAAAATCACCCCTGAGTCAGATATTACAACTTTTCTATTCATTTTAATTTAATCAAGTCTTCTTTAATATCATCTATTGATAAATTTGAAATAGGAATTTCATATTCAGATAAAATATTTTCAAATTCAAGTCTTGATAAATCGGCAATTTGTGAAGCTTTACCAATTGTAATTTTATTTTGTTTAAACAATCTGACAGCCAACAAAATTTTCATTTCATTTTTTAATTCTTCTTCTGTTTCGTTAATCGTTAAGAGAATTTCTTCTGGTAAATCAATTGTTATTTGTTGAAAGTTCATTTTTGTGTTTTTACAAAAATACTAAAAAAAAGAACTAAAATCAAGTATTACAACCCAAAGCTATCTTTTACTTTATCAAAAAAAGAGCGAGTGTCTTTTGGCTTAAAATTTTCAGAATCTTCAAGTTTTTGAATCAATTTTTTCTCGTCACGACTAAGAGTTTTAGGTATAAAAACGTTCACTTTTACTAATAAATCGCCAATTCTAGAAGAATTGTAAACCGGCAAGCCTTTTCCTCTTAATCTTAGAACTTTCCCGGGTTGTACTCCGGGGTCAGTTTTTATTTTGAAAGAACTTTCAATCCAAGGTATTTCAACATTTGCACCTAATATTGCTTCGGGAATACTTAAATCTAAGTTAAATAATAAATCGCTACCTTCTCGTTTTAAATGGTCGTTTTGTTCTTCTTCAAAAGTGACAATCAAATCTCCGTTTACGCCACCTCTACGTGCTGCGTGTCCTTTCCCTCTGAGAGTCATTTGCATTTCTTCGGAAATACCTGCTGGTAAATCAATAGAAACAACTTCTTCGCCTCTAATTATTCCTTCTCCTGTGCAATGAGGACAAGCTTCTTGTGGGATTTTACCTTCTCCTTTGCAAGTAGGGCAAGCAGCTGTGTGTTGAACCTGACCTAAAATAGTGTTAGAAACCTGTGTTACGTATCCGCTTCCTCTACAAGTATTACAAGTAGAAAGATTTCCGTCTTTTGCTCCTGTTCCGTAACAATGTTCACAGGCTACATATTTTTTTAGTTTAACTTTTTTCTCTTTAACGCCGTTAAGAACATCTTTAAGCGACAGTTTGAGTTTTATTCTTGTGTCTTGTCCTTTTCTTTGTTTGGTTCTGCTTCTTGTGCTTCCGCCACCAAATCCGCCGAAACCTCCGAAACCGCCAAATCCACCAAAAATATCTCCAAATTGGCTGAAAATATCTTCAATGTTCATTGAAAACCCACCACCACCTCCGGCGCCCTGATTTATTCCGGCGTGACCAAATTGGTCGTATCTGCTTCGTTTATCCTGATTGCTAAGAACTTCGTATGCCTCAGCTGCTTCTTTAAATTTTGCTTCTGATTCTTTGTCATCTGGATTTCTGTCCGGATGATATTGCAGAGCTTTTTGTCTGTATGCTTTTTTTATTTCTTCGGCAGATGCGCTTTTCTCAACTCCCAGTACTTCGTAATAATCTCTTTTTGACATTTTTTATTTTTTTATTGTGCTACAACTACCTTAGCAAATCTTAAAACTTTTTCATTTAACATGTATCCTTTTTCAACCACGTCAATTATTTTACCTTTTTTTTCATCTTCTTCAACAGGGAATTGTGCAATAGCTTCGTGAAGGTCAGTGTCTAGTACAAGCCCTATTGATTCTATTTCGGTTACTCCTCTTTGTTCTAAGAAACCTTTAAAGTCTTTGTAGATAAGAATAACTCCTTCTCTTAAAGCATCAAATTCGTGTACTTCGTCTAACGCTTTTAAAGCTCTTTCAAAATTATCTACAATAGGAAGAATGCTTTTTAGAACGTCTGAACCTCCGCCCTTTATCAAATCCATTTTTTCTTTTAATGTTCTTTTTCTGTAATTGTCGAATTCTGCACTAATTCGCAAATATTTGTCGTTAAGTTCGGTATATTTTTTTTGAAGTTCTTCAAATTCGTTTTCTTCTGATGTACAATCTGATTCTTCTTTTGTTTTATCTTCGATTGTTATTTCTTCAATGTTTTCAGGTTGTTCCTGGTTTTCATTTTCTAAATTTTCATTTTGGTTTTTAACCTCTTCTTTCATTTCTTTTTTATTCTTTTTTGCCATTGTTTATAACATTTATGGTTTTATTGAATTTTGATTTGTAAGTAGCAAAATGAATATAACAAACAATCTGCCACCTGTTAATATTGCTAAAATAGCAGTCCGAAATTGACTTTTAATGTCAATTTGGCATTATTTTTTCCCTAACAATCGAAACATGTTGCTTTTGTAGGCTTCTACACCAGGTTGAACAAAAGGATGAACGTCAATAAACATTGCACTAATTCCACATGCTTTTTCGAAAAAATAAATTAGTTGTCCAACTGTAAATTCGTTTATTTCAGGAATATCAATAATTATATTTGGAACACCACCGCTTAAATGAGCTTCTAAGGTTCCTTCCATTGCTTTTTGATTAACGTGTTCTAAACTTTTGCCTTTCAGGTAATTAAGTCCGTCAAGATTTTCTTCGTCTTCATTGATTATTATTTTATCGAAATGTTTTTTTACATTGAAAATAGTTTCAAATAAAAATCTTGGTCCATCTTGAATGTATTGTCCCATTGAATGTAAGTCGCTTGTGAAATCAACAGATGCAGGGAAAATACCTTTGCCTTCTTTACCTTCGCTTTCGCCGTAAAGTTGTTTCCACCATTCAGCAAAAAAATGAAGTTTTGGATTGTAATTAGCGAGAATTTCAATAAGAAAGCCCTTTTTTAATAAAATATTTCTTGCAACTGCGTATTGAACTGCCAAATTTTCCTCAAAAGGAATATTATCGGAACTATTTTCCATCATAGAAATAGCGCCAGACATTAGTTTTTTTATGTCAAATCCGGCAAAGGCAATTGGAACAAGTCCAACAGGAGTAAGAACAGAAAATCTTCCGCCAATATCATCAGGAATAACAAAAGTTTCAAAACCAAGTTTTTCTGACATTTTGACTAATGCGCCTTTTTCTTTGTCTGTAACAGCAACAATTCTGTTTACAGCTTCTTGTTCTCCTACTTTTTCAACAAGTAAATCTTTTAAAACTCGAAATGAAATAGCAGGTTCTGTAGTTGTTCCGGATTTAGAAATTACGCAGATTCCAAATGTTTTATCGTTAAGATATTCAGTTAGTTCCAAAAGATATTCTTCGCTTAAATTTATTCCGGCAAAAATGATTTTTGGTTGATCAAAATTACCTGATAAAGCTGAAACAACAGCTTTTACGCCCAAATACGAACCCCCAATACCAACAACAACAAGTATGTCAACTTTTTGCTGTAATTTATTGGTTACGGATTGTATTTTATCAAGAAAATCTTCGGTAGTTTTTTTAGGTAAATCAGCCCAACCTGTATATCCTTTGTATTTACCGTTTGGGTTATTTAGATTATTGTTGAATTCTAACGACTTGTTTTTTAGTGAATTAAATTCATCTTCCGAAACAAAGTTGAAAATGTTTTCAAGGTTTAATTGTATGTTTTCCATAGTGTTGAGTTTTTTTGCAAATGTAAAAATAAACAGCAAAGATAAGGATTCTAGTTATAAAAAAAACCTGTCATATAGACAGGTTTTTTTAAAAATAATTAACGAAATATGTTTATAATAAGAATAAAGCCAATAAGATAGCACCGAAAAGAGCGATTAGCACAAATACTTTAAATGCTTCTGCACCTAATAAAAAAAACTTTTGATCTTTCATGGTTGTAGAGTGTGTGTGGATATATTTACGTAATTAAGAGTAGAATTGTTTAATTTTTTTTGTATTTTTTTTCAACTTAACAAAACAAAAATAAAACTCTTGTTTACTGGTTTTTATGTAAGTTATCCACAATGTCAACTTGTGGCTAATAATTGTGAGAGAGAAAAAATCGTAGAGAATTGCTTATAATGCAAGTTAAGAGTTGAAAAGCACTGGCAGGTGGAAAACACCGTCCAGAGGCACTTTGCCTAAATCAGGTGTTCACCTGATTTTGTGTTCGTTATTTCAACCCTTAATTCGTATTTATAGGATATGTCAAAGAACTAAAAAAAAAGGTTAAAATATAAAAATGATGTTATTTTCTGCCAAAATCAGCAGGAATTTCTCCCCAAATTTCGGTTTTCCATTTGAGAATTTTATACATGCTGTAATCATTGTTGTTTAGCCACTTTTCTGCTCGTGTAATAAGTTCAAAAATCTTTTTATTTTGTTGATTCATTGTTAATTCTGTTTTACTTCGTTTAAGTCTAACCCACGACATAGCAGTTTTAGAATCTGTATAAATCGGATAGTTCATTTTATGTTGTTTTTGGTAAGCCAGAACATGAACCAAAGCTAGAAATTCACCGATATTATTTGTTCCTCCTTGAACCGGGCCGAAATGAAAAATTTTTGTGTTTGTTTCAACAAAAACACCTTGATATTCCATTAGTTTACCATTGAATGCTGCATCAACAGCTATTGATAGACCAATTGGTTTTCCGTGCAATGCAATTTGTTCGGGTGTTAATTCTGTTTTTTTTCCTTTTTTTCCGTAAAATTCTTCATATCCTTTTGAAAATGCCAGTTCTGCTTCGGCTTTTGTTTCAAACCCCATGTATTTTGCAGCTACGCCTTCTACTTGTGATTTACATTCTGCCCAAGAACTATAAATGCCGGGATTTTTTCCTTGCCAAACTACGTAAAATTTATTTTTTTTTGCCATAAATTAGTAAGTTATTAAACCAGTTGTTTCTAGTTTCAGTATTTATTATGTATAAGTGTTAGTCAGTGTGAATTAAGAGCTAAAAAGGGCTTAATTCATTATCACAATTGTCTATTTGTCACTCAGACGAAGAAGGAGTCTAGAAAGCCACAGGTTAAAATGAGTTAGAGACTCCTCATTCTTCGGAGTAGTAAAAAGTTGGTTGTCGCTTTGCCTAAATCTGTTGTTAATCCGTTATCACAATAGTCAATTTGTCACTCCGACGATAGGAGGAGTCTGACTGCGACAGGTTTATAACGAGTTAGAGACTCCTCATTCTTCGGAGTAGTACAAAGTTGGTTGTCGCTTTGCCTAAGTCAGGTGTTTTTTTACTGATTTAAACAATATGCCTAATGCGCTGATTTCCATTTCGGTATTTCAACTCTTAATTCGGATTAATAAAATCAACGATTAAAATTCTACGAATGTTTAAAAGATGTTTTTTTGTAACCTACTCATAATCAAATGTGTTGCAAAAGTATAAAAATTTGATACAAAAAAAAAAATCTTAAATTTGCTCCGTCAAAAAAAACGAAAAAAAATGAATGCTCTTCAACAAACTAATTTTAAATTTGACGGTCAGTCAACTTTTTACAAAGGGAAAGTGCGTGATGTTTATACAGTTAACGACTTGCTGATTATGGTCGCAACTGATAGAATTTCTGCGTTTGATGTTGTTTTACCACAAGGAATTCCGTATAAGGGTCAAATTTTGAATCAGATAGCTAGTAAATTTCTGGATTTAACTTCAGATATTGTTCCAAATTGGAAATTAGCTTCTCCTGACCCAATGGTAACAGTCGGTTTTTTTTGCGAGCCTTTTAAAGTAGAAATGATTATTCGTGGTTATCTTACAGGAAGCGCTTGGCGTACTTACCAGAAAGGACAAAGAGAGATTTGTGGCGTGCCAATTCCAGATGGTATGAAAGAAAATCAGAAGTTTGACAAACCAATTATCACACCAACTACAAAAGCAGTTGAAGGTGCACATGATGAAGATATTTCAAAAGAAGAAATATTAGCGCAAGGAATTGTTAGTCACGAAGATTACGAAATGCTTGAAAAATACACCTATGAATTGTTTGAAAGGGGAACAAAATTCGCAGAAGAAAGAGGTTTAATTTTGGTTGATACAAAATACGAATTTGGGAAAAAACACGGTAAAATTTATCTAATTGATGAAGTTCATACTCCTGATTCTTCACGTTATTTCTTTGCCGAAGAATATGCTGAAAGATTTGCAAAAGGAGAGGCACAACGTCAACTCTCAAAAGAATTTGTTCGTCAGTGGCTAATAGAAAATGGTTTTATGGGACGTGAAGGTGATAAAATGCCTGAAATAACTGAGGAATTTATTAAAAGTGTAACTGATAGATATATAGAGCTTTACGAAATAATTACTGGAGAAAATTTTGTTCGTTTCTCTACTGATGGTCTCGAAAACAGAGTACATCAGAACATTATGAAATATCTTTATGATTGATGAGTTATACCGAAATGCTTTAAAAAATCCGATTTCATTTTCTTAAAATCGGTTTTAAAGTCAATCGGCATTACTTGCTTGTAAAAAATA
>JAFGUD010000400.1 GCA_016938685.1 Bacteroidales bacterium
CGTTAGGCAACATTAAAAAGAGAGCATGCTTGAAAATAAATTAGTAAATTAGATTGTTTAATTAAATTTTAGAAAAATGAAAAGTAAAAATTTATTGACTATTTTAATTCTAGGAATTTTGATAGTCGGCAGTTTCTCAAACTGCAAAAGGTCTGTAACAAAAAAAGCTTTGACTTATGGTGACAATTTAAAAGATGCCATTGAAAATTTCGAGAACACTCGACAAGATTTTGCAAAAGAAGTTACGGAATCTGTTGATAATACCTCGGAAGATTTATCAGAAGAAAATCCAGATTTACCAAAAGTAGCAACAGATTGGGAAAGTCAATGGAATAGTATTCAAAGAAGATTTAAAACACTTGAAGAAGAGTTTAGTGATGTAGGAACCAAGTCGGAAGAATATTTTACCCAGCTTGAAGAATTATCATCTGGCATTACAGATGAAAAAATAAAGTCCTCTGAACTTAGAAAAAATAAAGAGTTGAAAGAAAAATGGACTGAAGCCTACATTGAAGCAACTGAGAATATTCAAAAAATAAGAGATGTATTAAGAGAAGGCAACGATTTTCACAGAGTATTGGTAGCTTCTTCAATTAGGCAAAAAATTGCAGAAAATATTATTGAACTACAATCTATTTCTGCCAGAGCAAAAACTTTAATGACTGAACTTGAACAATTTACAATTGAAGGGAAAAAGCTTATTAGTTAGTCTTTGTCTTTTATTTATTTCTCTTACTTGTTGTAATAATCAAGTAAATTTGGAAGATTATGGCTTAAAGCTCTCTGAACAAAGTAAGCCAGGCTATTTTGTACATAAATTTATAGGTGATTCTATTTCACTTGCTCCCGATGTGTATCTTTTTTATGGTTATAAAAAACTAATAAATAATTGGATTTACACAAGCGAGATAGCAACTGATGACCAAATTCAATCTGCAGAGAGAATTATTGAAAACAATTCATTCATTGGGGATTGCGAAGATTTTGCTGTGATAATAATGTCTCTTTGTCGTTTAAAAGGCATTGATGCTATTTTTTGTCTTGGCAAAAATAAAACAGATAATAACAAAGGGCATGTTTGGATTGAAGTTCCTATTTGTAATCAATTGGATTATGATATAAAACTACAAAATAGAATTAATCAACAACTTGATGCTAATTTAACAACATCAATTAGAAATGATACTGTTTGGCTTAAATTTATACAAAAAGAAGCCATCCCTAATTACGAATTAGAATATATCGTTGATTATTATGGTAACTTAAGAAAAATCGAATGAAGTTTTTATTAAGCATTTTAATTATCCCTTTAATTCTTTCTTATTCGATTGGTATTTATTATTCGTTTAGTAAATTCAGTTTATTACCATATGGTCAATTTTATTTTTGGACCTTTGGGATTTTGTCGTTTGTACTAAATTTTGTGTTTAGAAAACAAACTTCCTTTTGGTCAATTTTTAAACATGAATTGACTCATAATATATTTGCCATATTAACCTTTAATAAACCAACTGGATTTACAGTAAAAAAAGGAGAAGGGGGGTTATTTGAATATTCTGGCAGAAGTAATTTTATGATAACTCTTTCGCCCTATTTCTACCCAACAATATCTTCCTTTATTCTACTTATTTTTCTGTTTGACCTAAATTACAAAATTCCATTTTATATCATTTTAGGATTGGCATCAGGCTTTGATTTGGCATCATCAATAAAAGATATACATCCATTTCAGTCTGACTTAACAAAATACGGATATGTATTTTCAATATTATTTGTAGTGTTTGGGATTATTCTTTTCTGGGGTGCTTTATTTTCATTCGTGATGGGTGGCTGGGAATTATCTATTGATTATTTGAAATATGGAATAATAAAAATCATTGAAACATCAAAGGTAATGATTAATAACGTTGCCTAACAATGTATAAAAATAATAGCCGAGACAGTTATAAATTCAAGGGTTTTAGCTCGCTTCAACTTTTCGGTAACTTGACAGGAAAGTGCCACGCAAACGGCTACTATTCTTATACAAACCGTTATGCCCAATGCTAAAAAAGAGAAAGCGCAGTGAATGAAATGAGAGAAAAACGACCAGAAAGCCACCGCGCAAATTGCACA
>JAFGUD010000401.1 GCA_016938685.1 Bacteroidales bacterium
AGTCGGGCCGATGATACTGCGCAAGTGGGAAAGTAGGTAGTCGCCCAATCCCTTAGAAGCCTTCACGTTCGTGAAGGCTTTTTTTATGCTTCTATTTTAGGGATTATTAACATTTTGTTTGTCCTTTTTTTTATTTCTTTGAAAATATAATTGATTTTTGACCGTTTTAAAAGAAAGGTTTATGGAGCATAATTCTACTATTTTTTTTAAGATTGATGATTTTAACTTAAACTACGAAATTATGACAATTTCAGATTTCAATGAGATTGACAATGAGTTAAATGAAATATTTTTAAAACCAGCAGTATTCTGTCCTTCTGACGAGGTTATTAGGAGCTTAATCGAAAAGTTGTACTCAGTAAATAACTAGCAGAAAAAAAATATATAAAATATTGTTTCCTATTATTGTAGGTTTAGAAATTTTTGTATATTTGCAAACAATTTGCTTGCAACTACTTAAGAAAATATTTATAAACCTTTTAAATTTTATAAAAATGACAAAAGCTGATTTGATAAACGAAGTATCAAAGAAAACAGGAATAGAAAAAGTTATAGTGAAAGAAACTATTGAAGCCTTTATGGATTCTATAAAAGATTCTTTAATGGCTAATGGAAATGTTTATTTAAGAAGATTTGGTAGCTTCGTGGTTAAAAAAAGAGCCGAAAAGACTGCTAGAAATATCTCAAAAAATACAACTATTGTAATTCCTGAACATTATATTCCTTCATTCAAGCCATCTAAATTGTTCATTCAAGAAGTAAAAGACAGTGTTAAATAATTAAAACGAAAAGTATGCCTAGCGGAAAAAAAAGAAAAAGACACAAAATGGCTACACACAAGCGCAAGAAACGTCTAAGAAAAAACAGACATAAAAACAAAAAATAGTAGCCTGTTTCTAAAAGAGCCTTTATGGCTCTTTTTAGTTAATACTTTTTAATTAAAGAAAAAAGTAGAATAAGTGGAGAGAGAATTAGTAATTAGTGTCTCGAAAGATGTTACAACAATAGCCTTTTTAGAAGACAAGTATTTAGTAGAAGTTCATAAAGAAAAACGGAATAAACAATATTCTGTTGGAGATATTTATTTAGGTAAAGTAAAGAAAATTATGAACGGATTGAATGCTGCATTCATAGATATTGGCTATGAAAGAGATGCGTTTTTACATTACAATGATTTAGGACCAAAATTTCAGTCTTACAACAAGTACATTAGAACAGCAACGCAACATCCTACCAATCTAGAGAAATTAGAAACTTTAAATTTTTTGCCTGATATTAGTAAATACGGCAAAATATCTGAGGTTTTGACTCCCGGACAAAAGATTATGGTTCAGATTATTAAAGAGCCAATATCTAGTAAAGGTCCACGGTTGACAACTGAAGTCTCAATAGCAGGACGAAATATTGTTTTAATCCCTTTTACTAATAAAATATCTGTTTCTCAAAAAATTAGAGAAAAGGAAGAAAGGGAGAGATTACGCCAGCTAATAAAAAGCATTAAGCCAAATAATTTTGGTGTTATTATTAGAACAGTTGCTAAGAACAGAAGAGTTGCCGTACTTGATAGTGAACTTAGAGGGTTGATGCAAAAATGGAATACAGCCCTTATGAAGTTGCCTGAAACAGAAGTTGGAGAATTACTTTTAGGTGAATTAGATCAGACATCTGCTTTATTGAGAGATGTGTTAAACAGTTCGTTTAATGGTATTTATGTTGATGATAAATCAACATATTACGAAATTAAAGACTACTTAAATTCGATAGCACCAGGAGTTCAAAAAATTTTAAAACTATATACCGGAGGTAAGGAAGATATTTTTGAATATTACGGAGTTGATAAACAAATTAAATCTTCGTTCGGAAAAATAGTTAACCTAAAAAAAGGTGCTTATCTGATTATTGAACATACTGAGGCATTACATGTTGTTGATGTCAATAGTGGTAATAGAACGGCAAGTAAAACAGATCAACAAACTAATGCGTTTGAAGTAAATGCTATGGCGGTAGATGAAATTGCCAGACAGCTTAGATTAAGAGATATGGGAGGTATTGTAGTTGTCGATTTTATTGACATGTATAATGCTGCTCATAAGGCTGATATTTTTAAACGTATGTTGGAAAAAATGTCTTACGATCGTACAAAGCATAGTATTTTGCCATTAACAAAGTTTGGCCTGATGCAGATTACCAGACAGCGTGTAAGACCAGAAATTTCGTTTCAAACTGTTGAACCATGTCCGGTCTGTGAAGGCACAGGTCAGGTTCAACCAAGTGTGTTGGTAGTTGACGAAATAGAAGATACTCTAAAACATATTGTTACTGAAACAAAACCTAAAAAATTGGTGTTAAAAGTGCATCCTTTTTTGTACTCTTTCTTTACCAAAGGACTTATTTCCATTAAATTAAAATGGAAAATGAAGTACAAATTTGGACTTAAAATTGAAAAAGAAAAAGATTTTCATTTTTTAGAATTTAATTTCTATAATGAAGATGATAAAAAAATTCAGTTTTAAAGGGTAATTTTATATAACAAAAAAAGCGTAGGTTTTTCCTACGTTTTTTTTGTTCACTCCTTTTTTGATAATCTTTACATTTAAGTTTTATTATTTGTAAAACCTTCTATTTATCAAGAACTTGCAGAAATACTTATTTTCTACTTCAAAGTTTTTCAGGCCTATCATAAAATAGTAGAATAGAGTATTAAAACTTAATTGATTACCTATTTAAAAAAGTTTTAGGTTTTGCTTCTTTATCTAATGGCTTTTTAATAATTCTTTTAGAATCATTATTTTCTGAGCTTTTTTCGTTTGGATCTCTTAAATAAACACCTTGCGATTTTGGAGTCCCAAATAAAGTTGGATGTATATATCTTCCTTTATTGTAATCTTCTTTTTCAACCTCATCGATAACTCTATTAGCATTCGCAAATTTATCTTGTCTTACACCAGTTACTTGCCAGCTAACTTTCTCTCCTGATATTCCTCCCCCTATAACAAACATATTTTCACTAATTTCTTCTGCTATATATAAATTTGGCATTGAAGCGCCTATCGCAGTTAGTTGATATCTATAATCTTTATTTAATGCATCAAAATACTCAGGTAAAATAACTTTTGCGAAACCGTTTTCATCAAATATTTCAATACCGTTGTAAATATTCATCATGTCAGGACTCTCAACAAAAGAGTGATACAAATATTTATTTTCTGGGTCTAATGGGTGATCAATTTTAAAAGAACCGCCTCCTTTAGCAAACATTCCTGTAACTTCACCATTACCAGTTGTAGCATCAAAACCGATTCGATAAGTACCACCAGAAGCTCCATCTAAGTATCCTTCAAATAAAATATCATTATCTGCATAAACTGCGTATTCGTATCCATTTCTTGCAACCCCCAGATATCCAGCTTGTGTGGCTCCAAAAGCACTAGAAAGTTGTCCAACTACTCCACCGCCATTAAGATTTTCAGCCTGTCCAAAAACACCATAATAAGCATCCCCAATAACACCAAAACCATTTATATTAGAACCATATACACCACCAGCACTACTGCTTGATGAAATTCCAATTACTCCGTGTGCGTCACCTGCTGTGCTAGTGTTTTGTCCTAAAACCCCTGCAGACCAATCTCCTGTTCCATCATAACTTCCAAATAAGGCTCCAACAGGTGAAGCAAATGATCCTACTGTAGATACTGAATGTGCTTCAAGAGCAGCATAAGGATTGCTTGTACTATTTGATATAGCACCAATTGCAACACCGTTTGAAGTGTGTTTTGAAATAAAACTAACAGCATTATTTGTAGCAGAGGTAATTTCAACAGAACCAGCATCTGCTGTTATTATTCTTCCGACTCCATTTCCGCCACAGTCATAGGCTTCATCAAGAGTAACGCATGAAGAACCCGATGCCGTAGCAATCCATGCACTACCATTCCATTGTAGAAAATCTCCGTTTGAAGGCGAAGCATTAACATTACTTAGGTCATTAATTACATTATTTGATAGATCATCAGCTTCATTGTTGATATATACATCCCAGTTTGTTGCACCTTCTGTTATTCTTAATAAATTTGTTCCGTCAGTCCAAGAAAAAGCTGTTATTACAGTACCTCCGCTTCCGGTATCATCTACACCTGCAACCCATTGTGTTCCGTCCCATTCAAGGATTTGTCCTGTACCTGTTGGGTTTGCATTAACGTTGCTTAAATTGTTAATAATATTATCGGATAAATCATCAGCTTCGTTATCAATTGTTACGTCCCAGTTCGTTCCGTCTTCTGTAATTCTAAGTAGATCAGTACCATCAGTCCAAGCAAAATCAGAGATTGTTGCTCCACCTGAGCCTCCTCCAATAGCAGTCCAGCCTGTTCCACTATAGTACCAAAATTGATTATATCCGGTATCGTAAACTAGCAAACCTGTTGCCGGAGCAACGATAGCTTCTCTTTGTCCAGTGTTCATTCTGGGAATTAGCATACCTTTATCAGTTGCTGATATATCAAGTATTGCTGAATTGTCAGCTGGTGCACCGGTGTTGTTAATTGAAACATTTTGATTTTGAGAAAAAACAACACTATTTAGCAAAAGTGAAATAAAAATAACGGTTAATAATAACTTTTTCATATTATTTAGTTTTAGTTTTTAGTATTTAGAGGTTGAATTTTTATAAGGAATAATAAATCCTAATACAATATCATGTGATGTTTTAGAAGGAATTTGGAAAATACTGAAATCAAAAGCATAACCTATCGAAACGAAATTAAATTTAAAGCCAATTTTTGCGATTAAATCATTTGATGTTCTGTAAGATAATCCAAACCAGTAATTTTCCTGATAAAAGAATTTTGCTCCAATGTCAGCCTGAAAAGGAGCATTTGGAGTATATTTTATTAATATTAGTTCTTGTAATTGGAATGAAGCTCCCACCGGATGCATAATTCCTCCCATAAGATTATAATGTCTATTCATGTATGAGTTGTCTTTTGCTACGATATTATTGGATACAACACCTAATAAATGTTGAACAGAAAAGCCGATATAATAAATTGGGTATCTTCTGGCAAGTGAAGAAAAAGCAAAGTCTGATGTGTTACGAATATTCGTGTAAATAGTACCAAAGTTAATATCAGGCAAAAAAGCAGATTCTTGATTTACAGGAATGTACGGATCGTTAATGTCATGTAATATTAAATCCTGAAATGACATACTGTAGATATTAAACCCACCGGAAAGTCCAAAATTCATATATGTTTCATCAGTTACTTGTAAAGAATAGCTGTAGTTCAGTTGAAAAATGTTTTGGTGGAAAATTCCTGCATTGTCATTCAAGAGATAAACTCCAAATGCACTTTTGTCATTTTTGTAAGTTGCATTGAAACCTGCAGTTGTTGGAGCATCTTCAAAGCCCATCCATTGATTTCGATAGAAAATATTAATTGTTGGGTTATTGTCAAAAATAGCAGCCGGATTAATAATATTTTTGTTCATTTCATAATTTGAAAACTTTGGCAGATTTTGAGCATAAGTATTCAAACTTAGAATAATTATTATGATTGTAAAGATTTTTTTCATGATAAATGGTTTTAATGTTATCTCATAATATTTACTACACCTTTGTAAGTCATATTGTCTGAAGTTGTTATGACATAATAATAGGCGCCGGAAGGGCTGTTTCCTCCGTCCCAAGAATTGTCGTAATTGTTTGAGTAATAGACTTTATTTCCCCAACGGTTGTAAATATATACCTCGCAATTAGAGCAACCTTCTATTATCCAAGTGTCATTAAAATTGTCAGAGTTTGGGGTGATTCCGTTTGGAATAATCATATTTGCAACAGGAGCATAATCAGATGAAAGTGAAAACCATTTAAAAACATCTGAGCCCAAAAAAGAAGCCTGGGAAGAGCCGATTGTGTTTGTTGTAACAGAAATTAAATCAGACCATGTATCATCAATATTGTTGTATCTGATAATATTAAGACTGTCGGTTGTGAATTCTGTAATGTCTATGTCAGTATATTGTAATGTAATGTTAAAATCAGGATTTGAAGAATAATTTGGTGCTATCATCCAAAACCTGTCTGCAATTAAGTCTGCAGAAAAATCATTAAGAGACAAAACGTCGTCTGGTAATGGACTGTTTTGATTATTGGTTGGATAAGTTGCAAAATTAATAAATCCTGAGTTAGATAAACCTGAGTTTGTAATTTCAACAGAAATATTTAGATCATTTTCAGATGAATTTCCAGAACCAAAAGGTATTTGATAAACTCCTAAGTTTTCTGCAATTTCCCATTTTATTATTCCGAATCCAACTGCTTCAGATGTTTCGCTAATAATAAAGCCTGATTTATAATCTATTGCATCAGCAGAGTTATTAGCAATAATTAATGAATTTGAATTGAGGTCTATAATTCCGTTTAATGATAAAATTCCAAAAATACTGTTTAGGTCATTTTCCAACGTTCTGTCATCGCTAATTGAAACATTTTCAAAATAAATAGGAGTTTGTCCTTCGATGATTTTACCCTGTCCTGTTAGAATTAAATTACCGTCGGGAACGGATTCAATATCAGCAAATAAATTTCCGGAAGAAGAATTGGAAAAATCACCTGAAATAAGAAGTGTTCCGTCTAAAAATATTTTCCCGTCAGCTCCGGCAGTTTGATTTTCAAAATCTCCTATACTGACATAAGCACCATGAGCAATGCTTATTTTAGCTCCACTATTCGTAAAAACCTGTGGAAAAACAAAGGATGCATAAAAAACAAATCCTAAAATTAAGTAGATTTTTTTCATATTAAAAAATTTGTGTAGTATATTAAAAAACGGTTAAAAGAAAAATAAGTGATTTTATTATTGTTTAGTGAAAATAATGTCATTTTGTTTCAGTTTTTGTCCTTTAAAATTTAGATTGTTTCATGTTTTTTCTTCTTTAGGATATTTTCTAATTTTTAAGCAAATTTAAGACATATTATTCCTAATGTCAATTATTAGGATAAGACAAAAATAGGACAAATCAAAAATAATGATTTTGTTATTAATTTGTAATTTCTTATCTGCCAGTTTGTTCGTTTGTTGAAATGAAAGTCAGTAAGTATGACATTTATGGAAGTTTTAGAAATCCATAAGGAAGATAGTCAAACTTTCATCAGAAGTTATGTTTAATTTTCGTCGTAATCGGTACAATTTTTTGTTTACTCCACTTAAAGAAATATTCAACATTTGAGCTAATTCTTTTGAAGAAAGATTTATTCTAAGATAAGCACAGACTTTTAGGTCTCCTTTGGTAAGAGTAGGGTATTTATCTTGCAGATTGGCAAAAAAGTTTGTGTTTACTTGTTCAAAATGTTTTTTAAATTGGTCCCAATCTGAATCAAGATTTATATTGGCATTTATTTCACGAGTTATTTGTTTTATAACCTTTCTGGTTTCAGGAATTGCGTTAAGGGAGAGTTCTTCAAGCGATTTTTGAATTTCTGATAACATTTTATTTTTGTTCAAAAGATGCATTGTTGAGGTTGTTAATTCTCTGTTTTTATGTTGAAGTTCTGAATTGTGTTTTTCTTCTTGTAATATATTCAATTCTTGTTGCTTTTTTATTTCTTCTTCTAATAGTTTTTTTTCAGTTTCATGTTTTTGTTCTGCCAGTTGGCTAATTTCTTCACTTTGTGAGAGTAATATTTTATTTTTTTGAAGTAGTTTTGATTTTGTTTTAAGTAAATAAAGTGAAAGTATTGAAATGATTAACAGTGCTAATAAAGCAACAGAGAAAATAATCTTAATATTTTTAGAAATTTGAGCATCTTTTTTTAGAAGTTGAATTTCTTTGTCTTTTTTTTCGCTTGCGTATTTTAGTTGTAATTCTGATATTTTGATATTCATGTCTTCGTTTAATATGCTGTCTTTAATTTTAGTTTGTAATGTGAAATAAAACAACGCACTATCAAACATGTTAATTTCTCTGTATAATTTTGACAAATCAGCAAGAGATTGAGCTTCTAGTAATTTATTGCCAACTTCTTTTCTTATTTTTAAGGCTTTATGTAAAAATGTTAAGGCTTTTGAGTAATTTTTGTTTTTCAATTCAACAATTGCAATATCATTGTAGTCGTTTGCAATTCCGGCTTTGTATCCAATTTCTATGTCGATTTTAAGAGCTTCGTTTAGGTAATAATATGCTGAATCGAAAATATTTTGTTTAGAAAAAAGATTTCCAATATTGTTCATTGCTGTTGCAATTTCACTTTTATTGTTTAATGTTATAAGTATTTTTAGAGCCTTTTTGAAATATACAATAGCTGTATCAAATTGATTTAAATCAAGGTGAACAGTTGCTATATTATTTAGAGTTTTAGCTTGTCCGTCTTTATTGTTTATTTCAGTGTATATTTCATATGATTTATTATAGAATTCTATTGATTTTTCAAAATCAAACATTCTGTCGTTTATAATACCAAGATTATTATAAACATCGGCAATTCCTTTTAAATTATTGGTTTCCTCAAAAATAGTAAGTGCTTCGAAGAGATATTCAGATGATGTTTGGTATTCACTTTTTGCTTCGTATATTAAACCTAATCTGTTAAGAGATGATGCAATTTCATCTTTGTTATTAGATTTAATTATTGCATCATAAGAGAACTTCAAATATATTAAAGTTGAATCGAAATCTCCCTTGTAGTAGTATGAATTAGCCTTATTAGTATATGCGTTTGCAATGATTAAATAATTATTAATTCTATCTCCTAAAAATAATGCAGAATCAGCATAAGTTGAAACTTTTTTATTGTCGAGACCTACATATTCATTTGCAATTTTATTGAATAATATTGCTTTTTGTTGATTATTAGTGGTATTGTTTAGAATCAATAATAAACTGTCAATATTGTTGGCAAAACCGGCAAAATATTGAGCGAAAAAAAATATTGCAATAATTGTCTTTTTCCTCATTTTGATAAAAAAATCTTTTAATGTTGTATAAAATCAGTTACGAAGGTAAAAAAAAAAGGGTAGAAGTCCGAAAAAATAGATTTTTTTTAAAAAAGAAGATAAAATTTGGTATTTTTGCGGAAATTTTGCAAAAAATAAACTGATAATGAAGATATCTTATAATTGGCTAAAAGATTATTTGAATATTGATTTTCCGGCAGAAGAATTGTCTGCAATTCTTACAGAAATAGGGCTGGAAGTTTCAAAAGTAGAAAAATTTGAGTCTGTAAAAGGCGGTCTAGAAGGACTAATAGTTGGGAAAGTTTTGACATGTGTAAAACATCCAAACGCAGATAAATTGAGTGTTACAACAGTTGATATTGGTGGAAAAATTTTACCAATAGTTTGTGGTGCTCCAAATGTTGCGGCAAATCAGAAAGTTGTAGTTGCTACAGTGGGAACAACCTTGTACGATGGTGATAATTCTTTTGATATTAAAAAATCAAAAATTAGAGGCGAAGAATCCGAAGGAATGATTTGTGCCGAAGATGAAATTGGTTTAGGAGAATCACATGACGGTATTTTAGTTCTCGACGAAAATGTAGAAATTGGAACTAAAGCAAGCGATTATTTTGATGTTTATGTTGATACCGTTTTTGAGGTTGACTTAACACCTAATAGACCTGACGCAATTTCGCATTTTGGTGTCGCAAGAGATTTATATGCTTATCTTTCAATAAATTCAGATTTAAAATTAGAATTAAAACTTCCTGATGTTAATTCTTTTAAGGTTGAAAATAAAAAATTAAACATTGATGTTGAGGTGAAAAACACGGACGCTTGTCCTCGTTATTCTGGATTGACTGTTAGCGGAATAAGTGTAAAAGAATCACCTGATTGGATTAAAAATAGATTAAAAGCAATTGGAAGCAAACCAATTAATAATATTGTAGATATTACAAATTATGTTTTACATGAAATTGGTCATCCTCTACATGCTTTTGATGCTGCGAAAATTGAAGGAAATAAAATTGTTGTAAGTCCGGTTGAAAAAGGAACCAAATTTTTAGCTCTTGATGAAACAGAGATAGAATTGGGTGAAAAAGACTTAATGATTTGTGACTCAAAATTAAATCCAATGTGTATTGGTGGCGTTTTTGGTGGTTTTAGCAGTGGAGTAAAGGACGAAACTTCTTCTATTTTTCTTGAAAGCGCATTTTTTAACCCTGTTTGGATTAGAAAAACCGCAAAAGGTCATGGTTTAAGCACAGATGCATCGTATAGATTTGAAAGAGGAGTTGATCCAAATAATTGTATTTGGACATTGAAACGTGCAGCAATGTTGATTACTGAAATTGCAGGAGGCAAAATAAGTTCTGAAATTAAAGATGTTTACCCTGAAAAAATAGAAAATTTTCCTGTTGTTTTGGATTTTAAGCAACTTGATAAATTGATGGGTTTTGTGCTTGATAGAGAGTTAGTTAAAAAAATATTGACTGTGCTTGAAATAAATATTATTTCAGAAGATGAAAGCAAATTAAATTTAGAAGTTCCTACATATCGTTTTGAAGTTAGACGTGAAGCTGATGTTATTGAGGAAATTATAAGAATTTATGGGTATAATAAAATTCCAATTCCGGAAAAAATTACCACTACAGTTCTTGTTCAGGAAAATAATATTTCAGAAATCAAAAAACAAAGTACTGCTCATTTTCTAACAGGAAACGGTTTTTTTGAAATAATGACTTTTTCATTATTGAATCGTGAAACATTAGATAAATTAGAAGGTTTTGGTGGCGAAAGTGCAATTACACTTCAAAATGCGTTGAGCAAAGAATTAGATACTTTACGTCAATCACTTGTTTTTGGGGCGTTGGATTCAGTTCAACGGAACGTTAATAATCAAAATTCAGATTTGAAATTGTACGAATTTGGGAGTGCTTATTTTAATACAAAATCAGAAAAATTTGATGAAAGATACCAACAGCTTTATCGTTTAAGTCTTACTTCAACTGGTTTAAAAAATAAAATTAATTGGAAAACACCTGAAAATGAAAGTGATTTTTACACTTTAAAAGCATATACAGAAGGAGTTTTGAAATCGTTGGGATTTACAATTGACAAGTTTAATAAATTTGAGATTTCAGATGCAATTTACAAATACGGTTTAGAGTATAAATTGGGCAAAATGTCAATTGTGAAATTTGGTGCTGTTAGTCGTCAGTTGCTGAAAATGTACGGAATTGACCAAGATGTGTTTTTTGCTGAAATTGAATGGGGAACATTGATGAATATTCTGCCAAAACCAATTCCATTTACCGAAATTGTAAAATTCCCCAAAGTTAAACGCGATTTAGCTTTATTGATAGATAAATCGGTAAAATATTCTGAAATTGAAAAAATGGCGTATCAGGTTGATAAACAATTAATCAAAGAAGTTAGTATTTTTGATATGTACGAAGGAAAAAACATTCCGGAAGGAAAAAAATCTTATGCAGTTAGTTTCTGGTTACAAAGCGATACTAAAACTTTGGACGATAAACAAATAAAGAAGATAATGGATAAGTTAATTTATAATTATCAAAATAAACTTGGTGCGGAAATAAGATAAAATTATTTAAGCTATGAATAAGAATTAACCTCGTCTGTTTGACGGGGTTATTTTTTTTGTAAACAATACTTTATTTTTTCTACCTTTGCTAAATAAATTTTAAAAATATTTATAATGAAATTTAAACCATTAGCCATAATACTGTTGCTTATTGTTGTAGCCGTTGCTGTTTATTTTGTTTTTCTGGGAACAAAAAATCAGGAGAAAAAAATTAAGGCGCTTGAAAATGAAATTGAGTTTTTAAAAGAAGAACAAGTTCCAATCAGATATAAAATTATTTCACAGGAAAATGATGAAATAGAAGTATCTGTGAAATTTTATGATTTGGACGGCAAAGAAATCGCAAAAGAACGTTTTAAAATGCCCGGTACTGTAGCTTCATTTGATTTTTATGTTGTTAAAATGGCAAATAAATATATTGCTTTTCCAACAAAAATTTTTACTGATAAAATAGAACCCAAAAATGGAACATCATTGTACAGCTTTTATGAAAATGAAGGTTTTCCAATGATTTTTTATTCTGAATCGTCAGGAAAATTGTTCAATGAAGGAATAAAAGCTTTGTATGAAAAGTTAAAATCAGGCGATTTAGAAAATATTGAAAATATCTTTGGAAACATGGTGCAAAATGCTCCTCAAACTATTGCAAATGGAGTAGAAGGAACTGTTTTTAAAATTGTTGTCCATACAAAAGGTGGTATTGAACTTATTGAAGAATGATTGAATAACAGAATGATTGAATAATAGAACTTAGCGATAGCGGTCTCACGAGTTTACGAGTAATGATAGAATGATAGAATGATAGAATGATTGAATGATAGAATGATGAATGATTGATTAATAGAATAATAGAACTTAGCGATAGCGGTCTCACGAGTTTACGAGTAATGATTGAATATCTTGTGTTTGTGTTATTTTATCAACTAATCTGTCTTGTCCTGAAATAGGTTGACCTAAATTTAACAAAAAAAGGAGGTCAAAATGTCAGAACAAAAAAAAGAATTTAGTTTTAAAAA
>JAFGUD010000402.1 GCA_016938685.1 Bacteroidales bacterium
AATTATGAAAGTAATAACTAATTTTTTTTACTTTTGCTGGTACACTTTTAGTGAATAATAGTGGCCACTTTTCTTGAATACTAACAAATGTTTGTATTTATAAGTAGTTCAACAGAAAATAATGGAATTGATGTATTTTGTATTTCAAATAGCTGAGAACCGTTGAAAATGAACAATTACAGTTCTATTCAAACAAAATAAAGATATTTAAAGAAATATCCTCTAATTGAGAGATAAGAAGCGCGCTAAACTGTAATGGAGAAGTAAGAAAAACTTTATTACTTGACTCTTTTTGTCCTTATATTACATTGACTAATGCATTTTAAGACACTATATACTGCAATACTAACTAATATTGGAATTATCGGCCTCATTAATTTAAAGACTTAAAATAAAAGATCTATTTAGAATAAAAGGATAGAATATTAAAAAACTGAAAATTTTAAAACTGAGATATAAAGTTCAAATAACCAACGACTTATAATCATCAACTAAAATAAAATTACAACACAACACGACACTCTTGCTAATAATATTAGCAAAAGATGTCTTTATTTTATATTAACTATCTAATAATGAGCTTATTATGATTGTTATAAAAAGTTTTTTTTACTTGAAAATCCCTGTTTTTTCAAGCTATTTAACAGTTTTAATACATTGATTTAAGAAACCGGAGTTAAAGTAATTATTAATATTAAGACAAGTATAAAAAATACATATCTTAAAAAGGTTCAACTAAATTTTAAATATTTTTATTAAAATGATTCTTTAAATAATTGCACAAAAAAAGAAAAATAGTCTTTTTAAAAGCTAAAATCTAGAAGAAAGAGACTGTTTAGAAATGTAAACAGCCTCTAAACACACACACTTCCCTACCCTAAATTGGATAGAATTAGAACGATTAAGTTTTACAACTTTAACTTTAACACACAACGCTAAAATACAGACTTTCAGCCAATCTACCAAATCTTTTTGTAATAAATAATTTACATTATTAAAAGTTTAGTTTATATTTTGTAAACTAACTATTTATAAATTAGAACTTTACTTATGTAAAAAAAGTTCAATTTTTTTTTGTTACTTTTTATAAATTTGTTAGATTTGTAAAAAGTTTAGTTATGATTAAAGATCGTATACGCCAAATAATTGAATTAGAGAACCTAACTCACTCCGACTTTGCTAAGGCACTTGGTGTTCAGCGATCAAATATTTCACATATTTTAGCAGGAAGAAATAATCCTAGTATAGATTTTATACATAAATTGTTATTGCGGTTCAAAAACATTAATGCTGATTGGTTAATTATGGGAGAAGGATCAATGTATAAAAATCCTCCGAACACCCTATTTGATATGAATTCTAATGAGCATAAAGAAGAAATTCGTAATGCTGATAATGACAAAACAGAAAACAGTATACAAAACAGCAATTATTCTGATGACAAAAGTAAAAATGTTGAAACATCCACACATTCTACTAAATCTCAACCTGTAAGTACAACTCTTATTTCTCCTAACCAAATTCTTGTTCTTTTTGATGATGAAACTTTTATTACCTATAAAAAAAGAACTTAAATCTTAATCTTCATGTTTTCAGGTAGTTATGTTAAATAATTCCTATTAAGCATTTACAAAAAGTAAACTTAGCTTTAAATTTTGTAAAACAAACACTATTTGTATAATTTTCTTCTCCTTAAACCCCTCTATTTTTTAAAAAAAAATATTTGATTGACATCCTATAAGAATTAAGAAAAAATAAACGACTTGACTTTAATTTTTTAAAATTTGCCAAAATGTCACAAAAAAAACTTTATTGTATAATAAATTTAGAATAAATTTGATGTTTAAATAATAGCAATTAAAGATAACTAAAAATACACTTTGTTTAACTTATTGTCTAATTTCACAAACAAAATTAACTTAAAACATTACTCACAAAATGAATATTTACAAATTTTTCATCAAACCGTTGCTGTTTAAAATGCAACCGGAAAAGGCTCACAAAGTTATTTTTAACTTTTTGAAACTTCCTGGAAGTAATTTTTTCCTAAAATTACTTTTCAAATTTGAGTCAAAAACTCTCCATTTTGAAAAATCAAATTTTAAAGTTAATAATCCAATAGGGCTTGCAGCAGGATTGGATAAAGACGGAGAAGTTATTAATCAATTAGGAAATATTGGTTTTGGTTTTGTTGAAATTGGAACGGTAACGCCACTAGCCCAGCCCGGCAACCCAAAACCAAGATTATTTAGATTAGTTAAAGATCAAGCCCTAATCAACAGAATGGGTTTTAACAATAATGGAGCAGCTTCAATGGTAGAGAAATTAAAGAAGATAAAACCAAACACAACGATTGGAATTAATCTTGGTAAAAATAAAATTACTCCACTAGAAGATGCTCATAATGATTATGTTAAAAGTTTTGAACTATTATTTGACTTTGGAGATTACTTTGTAGTAAATGTAAGTTCTCCTAATACTCCAAATTTAAGACAATTGCAAGACAAAGAATTTTTGAGAAAAATATTAAAAGAACTTCAGCAAATAAATTTATCAAAACCTAACCAAAAGCCACTTTTTATAAAAATAGCACCAGATTTATCTCACCAACAAATAGATGAAATTATTGAAATAGTTGTTGAAGAAAAACTTACTGGAATAATAGCAACTAATACCACAATAGAACGAAAAAATTTAAGTTTGACAAAACAAGAAATTGAAAACTACGGTTCAGGCGGATTAAGTGGAAAACCTTTAAAAGAAAAATCTACTGAAATAATTCGTTACATTAAGTCTAAAATAAATGACTCTATAGTATTAATAGGTGTAGGAGGAATTTTTGATATAAAAGACATAGAAGAAATGCTTTCGGCAGGCGCAGATGTTGTTCAAATCTACACTTCTTTTATATATGAAGGGCCAGGAGTTGTGAAAAAGCTCAAAAAAGCTATGATTAAAAATAAAACTGTCAACAAAAATTAACAGAGTTTAATAATGTGTTGTTTTTTGTAATCGCCTTATAATCAACATATAACGAAGAGTAATATAAAACTTTACATAAAAAAACTAATAATTGGTCAAAAAAATTTGCATGAAATTTTTAATTTTCTAAATTTGAAAAGAAAAAACTAATGAATATGTTATTATTTGCATGGGAGCAATTACCATTGATGGGTAAAATATACTGGATTTTAGCAGTTCCATCGACAGCAATTTTTTTGATACTTTTAGTGTTATCTTTTTTTGGAGCCGATGCCGACGCAGATATTGACGGCGGTGATATTGGCGATGTTGATATAGGAGAAGGATTAGGTGGATTTATTTTAAGTTTTAAATCCATAATATCTTTTGTTATGATGTTTGGATGGGCAGGAATTATCAGTATGACATTTGATTTAAGCATAGCTTTAACTATAATTGTCGCTGTTATAACAGGTTTAGTTAGTTTAATAGCAGTAGCTTCGTTATTATATTTTATCACAAAAATGTCATATAGTGGAACAATGAATCTCGAAAACTCAATAGGAAAGGTTGGTTCAGTAATTTTAAGAATTCCATCAAAAAAGCAAGGTATAGGTCAAATTCAAGTTAACGTACAAGGTAGTTTAAGAACCTTAGAAGCTATGACAGAAGAAAAAGAACAAATAAAATCAGGAACAAATGTTCAAGTAATTGATGTTCAAGATAATATTCTAATTGTAATACCAAAAATATAACTTAATATTAAAGAAATCATAATATTTTTAAAAAATCAATAAACAAAAATTAAAACTATGACAACATTAAGTATTTTATTATCAGCGGGAGGATTAATAGGTTTTCTATTTATCTTAGTTCTCTTCTTAGTGTTTTTAATGTTCATTTTAATTGTTAGACGGTACAAAAGATGTCCATCTGACAAAATTTTGGTTATATATGGACAAGTTGGAAAAAATGAAGGTGGAACCAGAACAGCCAAAGTAATACATGGTGGGGCAGCATTTGTTTGGCCGGTATTTCAGGATTACGAATTTATGGATTTGACACCAATTCCGATTATTGTTGATCTAAGAGGAGCATTAAGTAATCAAAATATTCGTGTAAATGTGCCTGCAAGATTTATGGTTGGTATTTCTACAGAGATAGGCGTTATGCAAAATGCAGCAGAACGTTTACTTGGTTTAACATTAGACAATATTCATGATTTAGCATCAGATATTATTTTCGGACAGTTACGTGTTGTAATTGCAACAATGAAAATAGAAGAAATCAATAGCGACCGTGAAAAATTCCTTGCTAATGTTACAGAAGCAGTAGAACATGAATTGAAAAAAATAGGTTTGAAACTAATCAACGTAAACGTTACAGATATCACAGATGACGACGGTTATATTGAGGCACTAGGAAAAGAAGCAACAGCACATGCAATCAACGAAGCAAAAAAACTTGTTGCCGAAAAAGATAGAGACGGAGCAATTGGACAAGCAAACGCTAGAAGAGAGCAAAGAATTCAGGTTGCTAGCGCAAACTCGCAAGCAGAAATCGGAGAGGCAGATGCTGAACAATCAAAAAGAGTTTCTGTAGCCCAAGCAAATGCAACAGCTGTATCAGGTGAAAACTTATCACAAACAAAAATTGCTGAATCTGAATCTAAGAAAAGAGTTGATGTATCTGAAGCTATGAAAAATGCGGAGATAGCTGAAAAAACAAACCAAGCTGAAGCAAAAGAAAAAGCATATAACGCTGAAAAACTTGCGGAAATATCTCGTGCAGAGAGAGATAAAGCTACACAATACGCAAACATTGTAGTTCCACAAGAAATAGATAAACAAAAAATTGAAATTGCAGCCGAAGCAGAAGCAGAGCGCATCAGAAGAATTGCCAAAGGTCAAGCAGATGGGAAATTTATGGACATGGAAGCTATGGCAAAAGGTACATTCCAAATACTTTCAAAACAAGCAGAAGGTTTCAAACAAATTGTTTCAGCAGCAGGAAATAATTCAACTGACGCAATTAGACTTCTTATTGCCGATAAGCTTGAAGATCTTGTTAAAATTCAAGTTGAAGCAATCAAAAACATCAAAATTGATAAAGTTACTGTTTGGGAAAATGGCGGAAGTAAAGACGGAAATACTTCGACATCTAATTTCCTTAAAGGAATGGTTGGATCAATTCCTCCACTTGAAGAACTTTTCAACATGGCAGGAATGGAGATACCTAACTATTTGGGAAAGAAAAAAGTAGTTGAAGACATTGATTTTGAAGAAGAAGCAAAAAAAGATGAAAGCGAAGCAATAGGTTAAAAAAACTAATATGTAAAAAAACTCGTACGAATTAAGTACGAGTTTTTTTTATTTACAAAATTTCTATACATTTGTAAAAAGCGGTGTTTATTTAACTGTTTTTTTACTAATTGAAGAATAATACATTAGGAAAGATATAAACAAAATTTGATGAGCGATTCAAAAACATTTCACATCTCAGAATCAGACGTAGATAAAAAATTTGAATTATTTTTAAAGAATTGTCACAGATGCAAAGGCCAAGAAGAGAGAGAAATACTTACCAAAGCATATAATTTTGCAAAAATAGCACATAAAGGACAAACCAGATACAACGGAGACGTTTTTATAAATCACCCTGTTGAAGTTGCAAAAATTGTCACATTAGACATAGGATTATCCACAACCTCAGCTGTTGCAGCATTACTGCACGATACGATTACAAATACCGAACATGATTTAGAAGATATAAGACTAATACTAGGTAAAGAAATAACAACACTAGTAGAAAGTTTAGCCAAAATAAAAGGAACATCTAATTTTTTTAATATTAACAAGTCAGAAGTTTATAAACGTTTATTGCTTGGTATATCCGAAGATATTAGAATAATATACATAAAAATAGCAGATCGCTTGCATAACATGCGAACTCTGGATAGTTTAGAACCAGAGAAAAAGCTCAAGGTTGCAAATGAAACAATGTATGTTTATGCCCCACTGGCAGAAAGATTAGGTCTGTTTAAAATAAAATCAGAGCTAGAAGATTTAGCTTTTAAATACTTACAACCAAATAATTATTTTGACATAGCCAAAAGGATAATAGATAATGCACAAAAAAACACAATGTATCTAAATCGTTTTGCATTACCTATTATAGCTAAATTATTTAAAGAAAAAGTTAACTTCAATATTATAAGTCGTCAGAAATCAATTTATTCAATCTGGAAAAAAATTAAAAGAAAAAAAATTGGATTTAATGAAGTTTACGACATTTTTGCAATAAGACTAATAATTGAACCAAAAGAATCAGCAGAAGAAAAACAAGAAGTTTTTAGAGTTTACAATCTTCTAAGAGATATGTATGAAGTGAAGGAAGACAGAGTGCGAAACTGGATAGATGCCCCAAAAGATAATGGATACGAAGCACTTCATGTTACAGTTAGAGGAACACAAGACAGATGGGTTGAAATACAAATAAGATCGACCAGAATGGACGATATTGCAGAACACGGTTTTGCGTCACACTGGAAATACAAAGGATTAGAATACCAAAAAGTAAAATTTGATGAAAAAATCAAAAAACTAAAAAACCAATTTGAAAGCATTGAAGAAAACGATTTCGATTATTTATCAAACTTTAAATTATTATTTTCTACCGAGATTGTAAGTTATACACCAAAAGGAAAAGAAATAATATTACCGGTTGGAAGTAGTGTTTTGGATTTTGCATTTGAAATTCATTCAAATTTAGGATTCAAATGTATTGGAGCAAAGGTTAATAATGTGTTAGTTCCATTAGATCATAAAATTCAAAGTGGGGATTATATTCATATTTTGACTTCAAATAGTCAAGAACCTAAGACAGACTGGTTAAATACGGTAAAAACAGAAAAAGCAAAAGCAAAACTAAATGAGTTTTTCAAAAAGATTAATATTAGCGAAAAAGAACAAGGACAAAATACTTTATCAGAATTGCTAGAGAAACACGACATTATACCTAGTCCTGAGTTATTTAAAAGTCTAATCAATAATTTTAAAACAACGAACAAACATAATTTATATCTTCAAATAGGAGCCGAAGAAATATCAATAGAAAAGTTGGAAAGTTTTATAAAAAAACAATCAAAATGGAAAATTCGAAATTTCTTTTCACCTGCTCCTGCTCAAAAAAGTAAACTAGAGAAGCTAACCAATTACACAACAGCTAAATGTTGCAACCCTATACCGGGAGACGAAATAATAGGAATAAAAAACTACAATGAAATTGTGATTCATAGATCTGAGTGCAGTTTGCTGAAAAACAAAGAACTAGCCAAAAAAGAAAAAATACAAATAACGTGGAAATCATACAAAGCAAAATCGTTTTATACAAGATTAGAATTAGAAGCAGATAATAAAATGGGGTTATTTCATCAAATATCAAGAGCATTGGCAAACGATCTGGAAGTAAATATAAAATCAATTCATTTTGACACAATTGACAATGGTTTTGGAATGGCGGGTTGGTTGGAAATATACGTTTTAAATCAAGAACACTTAAATCAAATTATCTTAAAACTAAAAGAAGTAGATGGAGTTACAAAAGTTGAAAGACTCATCGAATTATAATTTTTTTAGAAATAATATTACTGAATTATTTATTTTTTTTTAATTTTGTACAAAATCAAAAATCGGATTAAATGGAATCAATTCAAAATATCGAAAGTCAAACATTAGTTAGAGCGGAAAATATTATCAACAGACATATAGTTTGGGCGATGGCGTCAGGTGCTTTGCCTATTCATTTCATTGATGCAATAGGAGTTATGCTTATTCAAAATGACATGATAAAACAATTATGCAAGTTGTACGGATTAGATTACAACGAAAACATAGGTAAAAGCATTGTTTCCAGCATCATTGCGGCCTCTACGGCAAAAGGTATTTCGTTTGCTTTTAAACCAATAAAAGCAGGAGAAAGAATACTAATGGCAATTCTTTCAGGAGCAATAACTTATGCAATGGGAAGAATGTTTATCGGAAATTTTGAAAAAGGAATAGCCTTAATCGACATTGATATAAAAAAAGGAGAAGAATTATTTGACAAAAACTTTGAAAAAGGCAAAGAAATTGCAAAAAACATCACAAAAAAACACGAGCCTAAGAAAAAAACAACTCCCAGAAAAAAAACAACAGAAGACGAAAAAGAATAAAAAATGCTCAATTGAGCATTTTTTTTATATATTAGTTAAATCATCAATCACAACCCATGCAGCATAAATGCCGAAGATAGAAGGCATATATGAAATAGTACCCAAAGTAGTTTTTTTATTTTCTTGTTCCACAAATTTCAAAGAAGTCTCAACTCTTTTTTCAGGAGAAAAAACAACTTTTACTCCAGAACGTACACCAAGACCATGTAGCCTCTTACGTACAATTCTAGCTAATGGACAATTATAAGATTTCGAAATATCAGCAACTTCTACCAAAGACGGATTTAACTTACCTCCAGAACCCATAGAAGACACAATATTGAGACCAAGTTGAAAACAACTATTAATTAGGGAAACCTTTGGAGATAAAGTATCAATAGCATCAACAACATAATCAAACTTATCAGATTTTAATAAATCTACCATTTCATAATCTTTAATATATTTATCAATAACTATCAATTCAAGATCAGAGTTAATACTGAGTAATTTTTCCCCAAGAACATAGGCCTTTGATTTATCAACCGAACTAACAGAAGTAAAAATCTGACGATTCAAATTAGTAATATCAATTTTATCTCCGTCAACTATAGTAATTTTACCAACTCCTGCACGACAAAGCATTTCGGCTACAACACCACCAACACCTCCTACTCCGACGACTAACACATTAGAAACTACTAATTTTTGATGCTTATCGCCAAGTAATAATTTTGTTCTTTCTTGCCAATCTATATTCATTTCACTCAATATTCAACATTTTTTTTTGCAAAAATAAAAGAATTTTTAAAAATTAAATTTATAAAAAAAAAGAACATTTTAAGCTATTGTTACTCCCCTACTCTTTTTATTCCGCTCAATTATCTGATAATCAGTCAATAACAAATCCATGTTTTAAAAATATAAATGTTCTATATAAATAAAATTATTTAAAATTTCATAATCCATCAAAAAAAAAGAATAAAATAAAAAAAATCATTTTTTTAAAATGAAAAAAAATAATAATTTTACCCGATTATTAGAATATCAAACAAGTGAAAAACACACTAAAAGTAATATTTTTCATACTATCTTTCTCGTTTTCGACAGTATTGAAAGCGCAAGAATTAGATCCCGACACTAAAAACGACAATTTTAGGGCAATGTGGGTATTTAATATTGCAAATAATGTAATATGGGAATCCGAAGATACTATAACAACCTACACAATTGGAGTTTACTCAAGATCGTCTAATATTTTTGAAGAATTAGAAGTTCAATCAAAAGCACAACAAATTAAAAACAAACCGGTTAAGGTTATTTATTTCAATAAAACAAAAAGCATTACACCAACAAACATTCTATATTTAGGATATGATAAAAATATAGATATATTCAAGGTTAATAAAATAATTGAAAATAAAGCGACCTTATTAATTACAGACAGATTAGACGTAAATGAAAATTTCATGGTAAATATTTTACCATTTGATAAAGGAAGCAAACGCATCGAAATAGACAAAATGAATATTGAAGCCCATGATCTTTCAGTTACGGATCAGCTTTTGTATCACGGAGGTTCAGAAGAAGAACTTAAAAACTTATATTCTCAGCAAAAGAAACAACTTGATATTCAGAAAGAAGAAGTAGATAAAAAGAAAAAGGAAATTCTTGAATTACAAAAAGATGTTGATGTTCAGAAACAACAATTAGCAGATCAGAAATCAGAATTACAAAAACAAAAAGAAAAGTTGTTTGAAATGACAACCCAACTTAAGCAGCAAGAATTAGTTTTACAAAACAATGACCAATTACTTGCCCGTCAAGAGAATTTAATAAAATCAAAACAAAAAGATGTTCAGAATAAAATTAATGAACTAGCATCAAAAGAAGAAACACTTAAGACAAAAACTGACGAAATAGAATCAAAACAAGAAGAATTAAAAGAATTAGAAAATCAAATAGAAGATGCAAAAACAGATTTAACATCAGCAAATCAAAAAATAGAATCACAAAAAGAGATGCTTATTGTAGGAGCAATATTTGTGATGGTTATCTTTATTTTCTCACTTTTCTTATGGCAAGCTTTAAGAAAAAACAGTAAAATGAACAAAGAATTGACTAAGAAAAATAAAGAAATAAACAAACAAAAAGACAGAATTGAACAACAAGCAAAATTATTAGAAAACACAAACAAAGAATTAGAAAAACTTTCTATTGTTGCAGAAAATGCCCAAAACGGTGTTGTAATAATGGACAATATTGGAGATATTCTTTGGATAAACGCCGGTTATACCAAAATGTACGGCTATACATTACAACTGCTCATTAATGAGCGTGATGAAAACATCACAAAAGCAAGCGACAATCCTGAAATAGTACAATTTGTTAATAAATGTATTTCAGAAAAAACAAATGTAACCTACGAAATAGAATCTACAAAAAGAAACGGAGAAAAAATATGGGTAAAAACAACGTTAACTCCAATAATAAACGAATTTGAAGAAATTGACAAAATAGTTGCAATAGATACAGATATTACAGAAATAAAAAAAGCCGAACAAAAAATATCAAAACAAGCAAAAGACCTAGAAGCATCAAACAAAGAACTTGAAAAACTTTCGATTGTTGTTAGTGAAACTGATAATGCTGTTTTAATTACAGATGAAAAAGGAAACCTAGAGTGGGTTAACCAAGCCTTTATAGATACTTTCGGATTTACACTAGAAGAATTTAAAGTAAACGTAAGTACTAATATTATTTCTCATACAACTCAGCAAAACGTAAAAGACAAAATTGAGCTGATGTATAGAACAAAAAAACCTGTCACTTATGAATTGTTAACTCACAGTAAATCCGGAAAAGAAATTTGGTTACAAGCAAATGTAACTCCAATTTTAGATGAAAATAATGAAATTCAAAAAATAGTGGTTGTAGATGCAGATATTTCGGCAGTAAAAGAAGCAGAAAATGAAATTAGAGAAAAAAATTACGAATTAATTGCTCAAAAAGAAAGAATAGAACTTCAAAATCTAAAAATAAATTCAAGTATTGAATACGCACAAACGATACAAAAAGCAATATTACCTTTGAAAGAAATAACCGAAAAGTACTTTTCATCTGAAATAATTTTCAAGCCCAAAGATGTTGTATCCGGAGATTTTTATTGGTTTTTTGCAAACGAAGAAAACAACAGTTGGATAGCAGCAACCGTTGATTGCACAGGACATGGAGTTCCCGGAGCATTTATGTCTCTTATATCCAGCCGAATATTAAACGATATTGTTAGCAATAATAAAAATATCGAACCGCATGAATTATTAGAACAAACAGACACTTTAATTAAAAAAGCTTTAAGACAAGATTATACAAATAATAATGATGGCCTGGATATTGCATTGTGTAAAGTTGTTAAAAAGAATAATAATTTTCAAGTTTTATTTGCCGGAGCCAAAAGAAATTTATATTTTTACTCCAATAAAGAGAAAAACATTCTTTCATTACCAGGTACTAGAAGATCTATTGGCGGAGTAAAAAAAACACAGAACAAAGAATTTTTTAAAACCAGCGAAACAGAACTTAACAAAGAAGATGTTTTATATTTAATGACAGATGGCTTTATAGATCAAAACAACGAAAAAAGAAAACGATTCGGAAGCACAAAATTTGTAAATATTATTGAAAAAGTAAAACATCAAGAAATTTTTATTCAAAGAATAAAACTTGAAGAAGAATTAAAAACTCACATGACAAATACAGATCAACGAGATGACATAACTGTATGGATTATAAAGCTTTAAAATAATATGAGTAAAAAGATTTATTTATTTTTCTTATTTTTCAGTTTGATTTTTGTAACGGCACAAGCGCAGATTAAGCCGGGACAACTGAAAGCAAATTGGATTTATATCATTGCAGAAAATGTTTCCTTCCCAAACGACAATGAAATAGACACTATAAAGATAGCAGTTTATGGTAAAAATTCGGATGTTTATGACTATGCTCTACAATTATCCAAAGAAAAGAAAGTAAACAATAAACCTTCGGTTGTTGATAACGCAACTAGAATTAGTCAGCTTGAAGGATACAACATTGTTTATGTAGATGAATCAAAAAACGATTTTGTAGAATCTATTTACAACAAAATAAAAGGAACAGGAACTCTTCTAATTACATATGAAGTAACTGACCAGAATTTTTTTATGATTAATCTTCTTTTAAAAGGAATAGGAGAACAATTCCAAATACAATCCTCTAATTTATACGATGAAAAAATTATTGCAAGCGAAAAACTTTTATCTCTGGGAGGAACAAAAGTAGATTTACAGGGATTGTTCGACAAAAAGGTTGTTGAATTAGATATTAAAGAAAAAGAGCTAAAAAACAAAGAAAACTTACTACGTGATAAAGAAGATGAATTAAATATTTTAGTAATTCAGATTGATGAACAAAAACTAGAAAACGAAGAACAAACGAAATTATTAGAACAAAAAGAAAAAGAACTTGTTGTTGAACAACAAAATGCACAAAAGTTACTCGAAGAAGTTGCAAGACAAGAAACTTTGCTTAAAAAAAATCAGGCTACATTAGCTCAACAAAATGTAGAAATTGACGAAAAGAAAAAACTGATAGTAGAACAAAATTCAGAACTTGATGCTAAAAAAGAAGAAATAGAAAACAAACAAGAAGAGCTAAATGAACAACAAAAAAGAATAGATGAACAAAAAGCAACTTTAAATATTCAAAGCGAACAAATTGACGTACAAAAACAAGTAATAACAATAATCAGCGCTGCAGTTGTTATTTTCTTACTTCTCTTAATCTTAATTTTACGTTCACACAGAATTAACAAACGAATTAACAGAGAACTAAAAGCCAAAAACATTGAAATAGAAAGCCAAAAAGACGAAATAACCAAACAAGCAGAACAATTAGAAGAGTTTAATCAGGAATTAGCTAAATTATCATTGGTTGCCAGCCAAACTGATAATTCAGTAATTATTATGGATAAAGCAAGCAAATTTGAATGGGTAAATACAGGTTTTACCAGAATGTACGGTTACACTTTGCAATTATTACTTAACGAGAGAGGAGATAGCCTAATTTCAATCAGCGACAACTCAAATGACAGAAATAGAATCATTAAAAAATGTATAGATAGTAAAAAAACTCAGGTTTACGAAGCAAAAAACAATACCAGAACTGGAGAAGATATTTGGGTTCAAACTTCTTTGACGCCTGTTTTAGATGAAAACGAAGAAGTTATTAAACTTATCGCCATTGAAAGCGATATTACAATGTTGAAAGAACAAGAACAGGAAATTAAACAAAAAAATGAAGAACTATCGATGCAAAAAGCTGAGTTACAAGCACAAAAAGACATGCTTGAAGAAGTAAATTTGCATATAAAAGATAGTATAAACTACGCTCTTACAATTCAAAAATCAATACTTCCGGTTGCAGAGGATATTAATAAACATTTTGATAATTTCTTAATATATCTGCCTAGAGATATTGTTTCCGGCGATTTTTATTGGTTCTCGAACCCCGAAGAAAACACATTTTTTTTTGCTGCTGTTGACTGTACTGGTCACGGAGTTCCAGGTGCGTTTATGTCACTTATTTCAAGTAGAATGCTTGATGAAATAGTCACTGTTCAAAAAATATACGAACCAAAAAGAATTCTTTCGGAACTTAATAAAATGATTATCTATTCTTTAAGTCAGGAAACTACTAACAATAGAGATGGAATGGATTTAAGCTTGGCAAGAATAGTAAAAACTGATTCCAACGATGTAGAAATATGTTTTGCCGGCGCAAAAAGACCTCTGATTTATTATTCAAAAGAACAAAAACTTCTTGATTCTAAGAAAGGAAATAGACGATCTATTGGCGGATTGCAATCAATGTTAACAAAATTTGAATTTGAACAAGAACAAGTTAATTTAAAAAAAGGTGATATTATATATCTTTCAAGCGATGGAATGATTGACCAAAACGATGCTATGAGAAAAAGATTTGGAACACCTAAATTTATGGAAATTATTGAGAAAATAGTCGATAATTCTCTTGAAAAACAAAAATTTACAATTCTAAAAGAATTTGAAAACTTTAAAAAAGACGAAATTCAAAGAGATGACATTATTGTTTGGGGAATTAAATTATAAACTATTTTTCTAAGAAATTAATATACCAAAAAACTTTTAAAGAGATATACTTTAAAAGTTTTTTAATTTATTAAAACAAAATAAGACAAAAATGAAAAAATATTATCTTGAAGTAATAAATTGCGCAATTGAAGCCGGAAAAGAAATAATGAAAATATATTTAAGTGAAGATTTTGGTGTTAGCTACAAAGAAGATAATTCACCGCTAACTTTAGCCGATAAAAAATCGAACGAAGTAATAATGCAAACGCTTAACAAGATAGATATTCCAATTATTAGCGAAGAAAACAAGGAAATTATATTTGAAGACAGAAAAAACTGGTCTGAATTTTGGCTTGTTGACCCATTAGACGGCACAAAAGAATTTATAAACCGAAGAGGCGACTTTACTGTTAATATTGCTCTAATCAAAGATAATAAACCTGTTTTTGGCGTTATTTATGTTCCTGCAAAAGAAAAACTCTACTTTGGAAGTATTGAAATTGGAAGCTACAAAAAAACCGAAGTAAATTCGACTTTTGATGATTTAGAAAAGCTAAAAACTGCCTGTGAAAGATTGCCTATTGAAAAAAACGATGATGTATACCGCGTAATTGCCAGCAAATCTCATTTTAACAAAGAAACAGAAGATTTTATTGAAAATTTAAAAAGCACTAAACCTAACATGGAGCTAATTAATGTTGGAAGTTCTTTGAAATTATGCTCAATTGCAGATGGAACAGCAGATATTTATCCTAGATTTGGCCCAACAATGGAATGGGATATTGCAGCAGGACATGCTATTGTCAAATCGGCAGGAGGAAAAGTTATTCAGGCAGAAAACAAAAAAGAAGTTGTTTACAATAAAGAAAATCTTCTAAATCCTTATTTTATTGTTTCTATGTAAATCGAAAATTAATTAGTTAATTTGAAAATTTTATTTTTTGTATTCAAAAATAAACTTTAAGATCCCTACGGGACATGCTTTAAGAGCTTTACAAACTCAATATTATTTTTTAGTTTTTTCGTTCTCTCTTCAATGTATCAGAAATGACATTTTTAGACGTGTCCTTTTTAAAAATATTATCAAAATCTGTTTTGTATAAAATACCTAATCCTTGTGTATAAGGTCCTTTGTCGTAAAATTCATTTCTATTAGTTTTATTAAAAGCTTTAAAAATAACATTTCCCTTTTTATTTAACTTTACATCAACTTCAAAATCACCAATGAAATTATTTTGAGTTCCTCCTGCTGTGTTCCCTCCCACTCCAACATCAGAAACAATACTTACTCTTTCATTAAGCAATGGAATAGACATTGCAACATCAAACTGATCGGTTGTTTGTTGGTTTCCGGTAACGTAATTTACGTCTAAATCGACATCTGTATTTATATTAGACAAAAGAGAATTTAACTGATTTGAAATAAGATCTCCTGCATTAAAAGCACCTGCAGCAATATTTGCATCGGGATTAAAAGTAAGTCCCGGTAAAGGTTGAAATCGCCCGAATATTAGCAACGAAAGAAATTGTTTATTCATATTTGCATCATCAAGATTATCAACTTGTGCTGCTATTCTCTGATCTGCTTTTGGTAATTTTACAGAAAAACGAATACTTGGATTTAAAATAGGACCTTTTAAATTGATATAACAATCGGCTTGAGTTTTTTGATTTTCATATTCTTGACTCATCATCAAATTATACAAACTCACATTTTTTATCGAATTAACAGTAGAAATATCTAAAATACCATCCATAGGATCTCCGTTAAAAACAATAGAACTGCCTTTAACAATATCAAATTTCCATTTTTTGATATTCTCCAAAACAAAATTGTAGACTCCTTTTGTGATGCTAATTTTACCAAAAACAACTAACTCCCCGAGAGCTGTTTTTTTGATTTTAACATTTCCTTCTCCTTGAATCTCAAGTGCTTCATCTGTTAATTCATTAAAAACAATCTTAAATTTTGCCTCAGGATTTAAAGTGAGATTCAGATCAATATCAATGTTTGAAGTGTTATCTTCTTTAACCTCTTCTGTGAATACGGTATCTTGTGGTGTGACAAATGTCACAATAGAAGTTTTGTTAGAAATCTCGCCCGGCCTATCTAATAGAAGTGTAAAATCAGTATTTTTTTCTGTAATAATATCAGCCTTTACACTTAAATCTTCTGGATATCCGCTAATATCAATGTTTCCTGATGCTATTATTTTACCATAATATTCACTTTTATTTGTTCTTGGCAAATCTACGAATGCAATTGTATCTGCCCTAAAAAAAAGTTGAACATAAGGATCATGAAAATCTTTGTGCTTTACATTTCCGTACAAAAGTGCGTCACCAACTAAACTAGGACCGGCAATTACAGTTGAATCAATAACTATCTTATCCTTTAATAGCCTAACTGTCAATCCTCCGTTGATAGTGTAATTGACACCAGTTGCCGGCAACATAAAAGCACCGTAAACATTTATTTCGCCTCCAACATTGTAAAAAAGTTTATCTCCTTTTATTCTCAGTTTCCCATTCAAATTAGAATTTCTTGAAAATCGTATATAATCGTCAAGATAAGGAGCAAATGGCTTAAATTTTAAATTATCGATTGTCAACTCAAAGTCAAAAGATTCTGTTTCTAAATAATAATCTCCTACAATATAAAGAGATCTGTAAATACTAACAATTAATGTGTCTTTTCCATTACGGTTTTCTAATTTACTGTCTACTTTCTGTACAGATAGTTCGTTATGCAAAAGTTTATCTTTGTCAACCCATTTCACTGTTTGTTCAACTTCACCAAGAGCTACATCGTTTATAGCAAATCTATCAATATGATTAGTTAATACAATTTTTGGCGTATCCAACAAACTAGTTGCAGCAAAATCGCTTTTCATGTATCCTTCAACTTTCACATCTTTTAGAATTGGATTTAATTGAGACAAATCAAATTTTTGCAAAGATATAACTAACGTATCATCATCTTTATCAGACGCCTTACCCATAATACCTATATACTGTTTTATGCTACTTCCTTCTTTCAAAAAACTAGATGCTGTTAATCCATTGATTTGAATACCGGTTGAATCAACAAAAATACTGTCAGAATAAACTGTCCATTGTTTATTATTCACATAAAAAGTATCCTGTGGCACAATAAATTTCATAATTAAGCCTTCTGAATTATCTTTAGACATAAACAAATTTGTCCGAATAACACCTTCATTTTTCTTATCTGATTTATTTTTCCATGAAACTTTTAATCCGGCAGAATCATTTAATCCGGTGAGTTCAACATTAAACTTTTCAAACTTAAACCCCGATAAACCAATAGAATCGCAAGAAAAATCTGCAACGATTTCTTTTTGATTTCCATCAACATTAATCTCTATTTGTTTTAATTTATTTCCCGATAAAACAACCGAATCTGATACAAAACTTATGTTGAATTCCTCTTCAAAAGAATGAAGATAACCAACTATATTTGAATTTCTTGCAATATAAACGTCGGGAGCAAAAATAGAAGTAATAGGTTCAATATTTTTTAAGGTTAAATTGAATTGTAAATTGTTTCCAACGCTTTTTTCTGATTTGAAAATATCAATTATTGAATCATTACCTAATGCAGGAAAATAATAAGAATCAACATTTTCTGCAAAAATACCTAAATCTTCAAAATCAAATGTTCCTTCAATATAACCAGACAACAATTCAGAATTAATTTCAATTTTTCTTAATGTATTATCCCCTACTTTCTTTTTATTTGATGCTTTTAACGTAAATACATTTAATTCTAACTTCTGCAGATTTTTTATCATTAACAATGGCTGCGTCAAATAAAAATCTCCTTCTAAATCATCGATGTTATTCCCCGTAAATTCACCTTCAAAAGCAACTGATAATGCAGCTAATTCATCATCTTCAATAAAATGCAAAGGAAAAAGTCTCACAGTATCTACATTTAAGGCAAATTTTGTCTTTGTGTCTATTCCGGCTAATTTTACGGCACAATTAAAATTCATAACAAAATTTGGATCATCAATACTCAAAAAAGCAACAATAGAATCATAGTTAAAATCCAATTCGGAAACCAAATTTATGTAATTGTAATCATTTAGTTCTGCTTGCGAAATTTTAGTATTATTAAAACCTAAAAATGTGTTACTATCAATCATTGTCAGATTAATTGAATCTACAAGGCTAACATTCCCAACCATTTCATTTTTAAGAATATAACCAACATCTAGACCTATAAGTTCAAAGCCACCAATAACAGTTGTTTCCAAGCTATCTAATATCACCTCTAAATTAGCATTAAAATTACCCACTGATGTTTCAGCATCTCCTAAAAAAACAAAGTCATCAATTTTACCTGTTATTCCGCCCGTAAAATAAATATCTCTTGGCACATTATAGTCTTGTGGCAATTCAAAAAAGGGTTTATTGTTATCCAATGGATTTTTTAATGCTAAAAGTTCTCTTAAATCTGTTCTGAAATCCTGAAACTGAAAATCAAAAAATAAATTATCTACATTAGGTAATCCAAACAATTCAAAATTAGACAAGAAATAAGTAGCTGATTTATATTTTATTGTAAAACGTTCTGATACTAAATGACCAATATTTCCTGAAGCTATTAAGCCAAATTTTATTTTTTCTTGATAATTTTCAAATAAAGGCGAAAAATAACCTAAATCTAAAAAATTAAACTCAGATTGTTCTCTTATAAAAACTTCAAAAAATAAATTATCCTGATTATTTGCTAAATCATCTAACGACACATAATTAAAAGTTGCCTGGTCAATAATAAATCTAGATTTATTCAATCGTAATCTAAAATCATTTATGGCTATTTGATTATCAGTCATTAAAAAATTAGTAGAAAAACTCCGAACCTTAAAACCTGAGCTTTCTTGAAAACTAAATTTATCTAGAAAAAAATGAATTGAATCACCTACCATCGAAAACTTTTTAATCTTCAAATTCAAATTTTGAATATCAAAGGTATCCAAATCAAATTCGTACGGAATTGTATCTAATTCTTGTGTTGTATAAAATATTGATGACTTATCAACTGATATTTTATTGATAAAAACACTGTATGAAGATTGAGAAGTATCCGAACCACTATCGGGTAAATTATCAAGAAAAAAATCATAATTCGAATATCCGGTAGAATCAATTCGATATTCTGTTCTAAATCCTTTTACTTTGACTTTATCAATTGTAATACTATTTTTTTTATAGCTATAATGTATAGGTCTAAATTTCAAATAATTTACATAAAATAAAGTATCTTTTTCATAGTCTTCTACCAACAAATCAATCAATACAATGTCAAATGGAGCTTGGTATGAAACATGTTCAATACTAACTTCAGTATTTAATTGCTCTGAAATAATTTTCGTAGCTTTCTCTGTTATAAAGTTTTGCACTGGTGTTATTTGAAAAGCAAAAAACAATAAAACCGGCAAAATCATTATAAAAACGAGTAAATACAAAAAGAATCTAATGTAGAATTTTCCTTTAAACATAATAAAAATCAATCTTGCAAAAATATAAAAAACAATTTGCTAACAAGCAATTTATTTTGGAATAATTAAGTCCTGTTTGCATAAAATTTCTAAATTTAAAATTAGTTTATATTTTTGTCGCAAAATCCTAAAAAAAATTAAATGAAAGCAAAAGCATTACAAGGAGGCGAATTTTTGATTCGCGAAACAAACGCAAATGATATTTTCATTCCAGAAGAGTTTGATGAAGAACAACTTATGATTGCTCAAACATGTAACGATTTTTTAAGTGCAGAGATATATCATCTTACCGAAAAAATAGACTCTCACGAAGACTTATCTCTTATGCCGGGAGTAATGAAAAAAGCTGGTGAATTAGGAATTTTAGGAGTTTCTATTCCCGAAGAATATGGAGGATTTGGTCAAAATTTTGTAACCTCAATGTTAGCAAGTGATATTATGGGTGGCGGAAATTCATTCTCAGTTGCATTTTCAGCTCACACAGGTATAGGTTCGTTACCAATTCTATATTATGGTACAGAAGAGCAAAAACAAAAATATCTTCCTTTCCTAGCCACAGGCGAAAAACTTGGTGCTTATTGCCTAACTGAGCCGGGAGCAGGTTCTGACGCTAACTCCGGTACAACTAAAGCTGTTTTATCTGAAGATGGAAAACATTGGATTTTAAATGGTCAAAAAATGTGGATTACAAACGGTGGATTTGCTGATGTTTACACAGTTTTTGCTAAAATTGACAATGACAGGGTTCTTAGTGCTTTTATTGTAGAAAGAGGTTACGAAGGCTTAAGTTTAGGTGCAGAAGAACACAAAATGGGTATCAAAGGTTCTTCTACTGTTCAGGTATTCTTTAACGATTGCAAAGTTCCAGTTGAAAATCTTTTAGGTAAACGTGGCGAAGGTTTTAGAATTGCCCTTAACATTCTTAACCTTGGTAGAATTAAACTGGGAGCGAACGTTATTGGTGCTTCTAAAAGAGTTATTACTACTTCTGTAAATTATGCCAACGAAAGAAAACAATTCCGTGCTTTACTTTCTACTTTTCCTGCAATAAAATTCAAATTAGCAGAACAAGTTATTCGTGCTTTTGCAAACGAATCTACTGTATACAGAATCAGTAAAAACATCGAAGATTCTGTTGAAATGTACATTAACGAAGGATTAGATAAAGGGACAGCTAGTGTAGATGCTCAAAGAGATTTTGCAATCGAAGCTGCTTTAATAAAAGTTTATGGCTCTGAAATGCTTGATTATGTTGTTGATGAAGGTGTTCAAATTCACGGCGGAATGGGTTATTCTGCTGAAACTGACATTGAAACAATGTATCGTGATTCTCGTATTAACAGAATTTTTGAGGGAACAAATGAAATCAATCGTATGGTTGTTTCTGATACAATGATAAAAAAAGGTATGAAAAAAGCTATAGCATTACTTCCTGCTGCTGAAGAAGTTTGGAAAGAAATGGCAAATTTACCTTCAAAACCGGCTTTCAGCAGTGATTATCATGAAAGAAACCAACAATATATTAAAAATTTCAAGAAAGCTACGTTAATGGTAACCAAACTTGCAATTGATAAATTAGGCCAAAAAATTGCAGGTGAACAAGAAATTCTTTTCAACCTTGCTGATATGATGATGCAACTTTATGTAGCTGAATCTGCTGCTCTTAGAGTTGAAAAAATGGACAAAAACTTTAACAAACATAACATTAGCGTATACAAAGATATTTTAGATGCTTTGCAGTACGAATCAGGTCAAATTATTTACAAAGCTGGTTTAGATGCTATTACTTATCTTGAACCGGAAGAAACTCAATCTGAATTTATTAACGCACTTCTTCATTTCACAAGTGTAAAACCTGTAAATTTAGTTCAAGCTAGAAGAAATATTGCAGATAAACTAATTGACGATAATAAATATAATTTCAGTACTTATTAGACAGTTGCCAGTTGCCAGTTGCCAGTTGCCAGTTATCGAGTTAACCAGTTAAACAGTTATTTAGTTAACAAGAAAAACTGATGACTGAAGACCTGGACTGATATAGACTAAAAATCTAAAAATTAACAAATCATGAAACGAACAATTAATTTATTATTAAGTATATTTATTATTCTTTCTATTTCGGCATGTAAGGATAAAACCGAAAAAAATGAGAATTCAAAAGATAAAAACAAAACAGAAAACGTAGATAAAGGTGACAAATTTTATTCTGAAAATTACAAATTTAAAGTAAAATTCCCTAAAAGTCCGGAAGTTGAAAAAGAAGAAGAAGCGATGGAAGGTTTTTTTGTTCAAACTTTTATGTACGACGGAGGAGACAATGGAAATATGGTTGTTGCAGGAAGAATGAATGACATGTACGCTGAGCTTTTTAAAGGAAGCGAAGAAGAACTTTCGGTAAGTGTTAGAGATGCTACAATTCAAAATCTTAATGCAACTCTTACAAAAGACGAAAGTGTAGATTTCAAAGGAATACCATCTAACTATTACGAAGCAAACGGAACTTTGGACGGAGAAGAATTCTACTTGAAAGGAATAAACATTGTAAAAGATGAATTCATTTACGTTTTAGTTGTATTTCAAAAAGATAAGGATGTGTCTGACAAAGAATACAATGATTTTGTAAATAGTTTTGAATTTGCTGATTAAAAAAAATACAAACCGCACGAAAACCGTCAATATTATTGGCGGTTTTTTTAATGAAAAACTCAAAAATTATGTAAATATACCAAATGTTTTTATAAAATAGTCCAAAACTATTTTATAAATTACATTGGTAAATGCCGATGCTACATTGATTTAGTTCAAACG
>JAFGUD010000403.1 GCA_016938685.1 Bacteroidales bacterium
AACACATGGTATAGTGCATGCGGGTTTCAGAGGTTTTCGGGCGTTTGTGGCTCGTAAAAAAGGTCGGTGTAAACTGATAGGAAATCGCTTCGTAATCCCGCACGACACCATACCATCAACGTTAGGCACCATATTGAAAAAAGTAACATGGATAAAATCGCTGAAATAATAAAATATTACTCAGAAAGCCACAATGTTGACTTTAAACTAATTCAATATCCAATTGAAAAGCATGAGAAAAAGAATGAAATTTTAAAAGATATTTCAGCAATGGCAAATCATCTTTCCGATGAAGATAAGTACATAATTATTGGTGTTAAACGTAAAAAAGGTGGCGAATTAAAATTTCAAAATGTAATTAATCCAATAGACCAAGCATCTTACCAACAATTCCTCGACAGTAATATAGAACCTCAATTAAATTTCGAATACATTACAACAACTTTTGAAGAACATCAAATAGCTTATTTTAAAATTTTTGACAACAATCAGAGACCATATCTATTGAAAAATAATGTTCGGAATCCTATAGAGCCAGACAAAATAGATTTCAAAAAAGGAGATGGATTCATTCGGGTTGGAACAAGCACAGATAAAATGACTAGGGATGATTTTGAAAGAATTTATGAAAAAAGGTTTAAACAAAAAGACAGAAAATCGGATATAAGAATCACACCATTCATAAGTGAATTCTCAGACGAAGAATTCTCTGAATTAGGACTCAGTTTTTTTGATTTCAATATTAAAAACTCTTCAAATCAATCAATAGACCTTGATGTTGAACTTAAAATATTTAAATGCGAAGAAATCGTTTTCGTGCCAAAATATGAACTAGAAAATGAATTAGCAAAAGAAAGCAGAGGAATGTTTTCAACTCCTGTAATTAATTCTGCGTTCTCTCACGTTCATTTTGAAAATTTTGGTGACTATATAAAAGTCTCAAGAATAAAATTAAGAACAGAAAAAGCAGCTGTACACATTGCTCAAAATGACTCAGAAGAAGAAGTTTTTGCAAGAGAAATTCTAGTACATAAAAAAGGAGAATTAGGTATTATCAAAGCAGAAATAGTAATTCGAAGTCACTGCTGGTGCGTTAATAATTAAAACATAATATTAAAACAAATCATATTGTAGTTCTTTGACATTTTGATTGACCTGAGAGCTGG
>JAFGUD010000404.1 GCA_016938685.1 Bacteroidales bacterium
CGTTAGCTGCAACTAAAACCATCGATAAAATCGTAATCTAAAATGATATGAAATTATTTAACGATAAATATTTAAAAGAACTTTTCGATGATAACTTTTCAAAAATTGAAGAGCACTTGGATAATTATACATCTCATCAATTGTTAAATACAGATTATGAACAATTTGTGTTCTATTTGACAAATGAATTTTCAATTGAAATTCCGATTGTAGATTTTAATAATATTCAAATTGAAGAAGGCGAACGAATTGTAAAAAGTCGTGATAACGACCCTCAATATCACGGTCATCCATATAAAATACACGAATTTAAATTTTATATTCCTTATTCAGGTGATTATCCGATTTTAACTTATCAACCTCTTAGTGGTAGAAAATTAAATTTTGAAGAATATTCAATAGAAAGAAATCATCTAACATTTAAAACATCAGGAAGAAATGCAGCAGAAATTGAAAGTTTTTCTGATACTACAATTAATTCATTTAAAGATAATTACTATTCTTTGATTTCAGATTTGGAAATTTATAATAATACAGAACTTAAAACTAAAATTCAACAGTTACTTGATAACAAATTAGAATTTATTCGCAAGCAAAAAGAAATTTCTGCATCTTTAAAATACAAAACTAAATCAGAAAGCATATTACACATTCCGTTGATTTCAAAGCCCAATAGAATTTTTCCTATTAAATATCTCGATGAAATTAGTTTTGAGCCAAAATTATCTGATAATGAAAGCAAAAAACTGATTTCCACTATATATAATTTTGGAAAGAACTTAGAAGGTTATGAAGTAAATTACAAAAATAAAACAGAACCTGATTTAAGGCTATTGTATGTTACTCATTTGAAATCTATATTTATTGACGTAAATATTTCCCCAGAAACGTTTTACCAAGCAGGTAAAACAGATATATTTATTGAATTTCAAAATAAACCAATTTATATTGCTGAATGTAAAAATTGGACAACTAATAATACGGCATCATTAGCAGTAGACCAACTATTTCAAAGATACTTAAATAAAAATATATCAACAGTTTCTATAATTATTTTCAATCGAAACAAAAATTTTAATAATACAATTGAAACAATTCTTTCTGATTTAGAACATCACGACAATTTTATTAGATTTGTTGATACGCAATATAAAACTTGGTTGAATTTTTTATTTCGCAACCCTTTTGATGAAAGCGAAAAAATAAATTTATCCGTTTTAGTTTTTCATTATCCAAAATAGAAATAAATGAACCAATTAATATTAGGAGATAATTTTGAAGTCCTTAAAAAGATAGAGAGCGAAACGGTAGATATGATTTATCTTGACCCACCGTTTTTCTCAAACCGAATTTATGAAGTAATTTGGGGCGATGAAGGCGAAATACGCAGTTTTCAAGACCGTTGGTCGGGTGGAATTGACCATTATATTGCGTGGCTCAAAGAACGTGTTGAACAAATGCACCGAATTTTAAAACCGACAGGTTCAATTTTTCTGCATTGTGATTGGCACGCAAATGCTTATATCAGAGTAGATATTCTTGATAGGATTTTCGGTAATAACAACTATATCAGCGAAATTCTTTGGAAACGAACAACAGCCCATAATACCACTTCAAAAAAATTAGGTGTGTTAGTAGATACAATTTTCTGGTATTCAAAAAGTTCTGATTTTGTTTTTCACCCACCTCGTGCAGAAAAACATAATGAAAATTATACTGATAAACAATATAAATTTGTTGATAGCAACGGCAGAAGATACCGCTTGCACTCAATTGAAAGAAATCCAGCTTTGGGTATAAGACCAAACTTAATTTATGAATATAAGGGCTATACCCCTAAATTTGGGTGGATGATGGAAAAAGAAAAATTGGAAACTCTTGATGGTGAAAACAAATTACACTGGAACTCAAAAGGTAATCCACAACGTAGAATATATCTTGATGAAGTAGAAAAACCGATTTTAGGAAATCTTTGGGACGATATTTCAAATGTTCAGTCTTCCAATGAAAAAATAGGTTATCCAACACAAAAGCCCGAAAAATTATTAGAAAGAATTATCGAAATGTCCACAAACAAAGATGATTTGATAATCGACCCTTTTGTCGGTGGTGGAACAACAATAGCAGTAGCAGAGAAATTAGAGCGAAATTGGATAGGAATAGACCAATCTGTTCAGGCAATAAAAGTAACAGAATTAAGATTGCAAAAAGACCTGAATTTATTTTCAAAACCTTTTGTCGTTCAGCTACATAAATACGATTACGATGATTTACGCAACAAAAAAGCATTTGAATTTGAAACGTGGATAATAGAACAATTTGGCGGAACGCCAAACACAAAACAACGTGGTGATTTTGGAATAGACGGAAAAACAAGAGATAATACACCAATACAAGTAAAACGTAGCGACAACATAGGACGAAATGTAATTGATAATTTTCATTCAGCAGTAATGCGTTTTGATAAAGCACTTTACGACAATAATATAACAGAAAAAAATCCAATCGGATTTATAATTGCTTTTAGTTTCGGGCGTGGTGCGGTTGAAGAAGTTGCAAGATTAAAAAACAAGGAAAATGTAATTATCAATTTAGTTACGGTTGCCGAGATTGTGCCGATTGCAGTAAAACCAAAACTTTCTGTAACTTTCAACGATAAAGGAACG
>JAFGUD010000405.1 GCA_016938685.1 Bacteroidales bacterium
AAATCAATTTATCGGTATTCAATCAAAATGTTTAGAACTTTTCAAAAAAATTGGTTTTCAAAAATTAAACCTAACGGAAATGTATTGAAAACGTTGCGGGGCTTCTCAAATGTTGAAGTTTCCACCAAAGTCGAAAGTTTGTAATTCTGTTTCATTAATGCACTGCCCCGCAATGTTTTTCAATACAATGTTAGGTTCTTATTTTTTCTTTTTCAATGCATTCACTTTTTCAATCGTAACAACTTGATTTGATGATATTACTTGAATTGTCGGTGGTTCTTCTAATTGAAATTCTTTTAGTTCTTTTACAAGTGTATCAAATTCCACACTTGTTGCAACTATAACATTGTCAAGTCCTATTACATCACCTGTTTTAATTTTACCTTTTACGCTTTTAGCTTCGTTTTCTTCTAAGGTTATCAGGTAGCTTAGAGCTTTTCTATGAACATATTTTAAAGCAATTGCTTCTAAATCTGCCTGTTTATATCTTTCTCTCAAACTTGTCTTTGCACTTAAACATATTGGTCCACGTTCTTGCGTGTAAAACATTAAATCGTAAATCACATTTGGAACGAATGCAACTTTTGCACTCATATAAAGCGGTAAAATATTTTCTCTGACGAATAATGTTGCTAAAATATATTCAAAAACTTTTCCGTTTAAGTTTGAATTTCTTTCTTCTAACTGTTGATATTTATCCCAATATATAGAAATATATTCTGATGGTTTCTTGTATTTTACATTTAAAAAGTTTGGGAATAAACTTTCAAAGATATCACCTGCCTTGGTCTTTTCACCAACTACTATTCCTAATTCTTTAAGCATTTTTTATGATTTTTTCAGTTAATACTTTGGCTGTTGCTTGAATTGCTGGAATGGCAACAGAATTACCAAATTGTTTATATGCTTGTGCATCTGAAACTTTTATTAAAAAGTTATCTGGAAAACCCTGTAATCTTGCCCATTCTCTTGGTGTCATTCTACGCCAATAATCTTTATTCACTTCGCCTTGTATTTTTGTAACTGGATTAAAATCTTTTAATCGACAATCAATTACAATATTTCTTTCTCTTCCCATTCCGCCAACAACAATAGCATTTGCACATTCATTATCGTCTATGATTTCAAAACCAAATCCGTTTCCTTTATTTGCGTGTCTGTTTTTATGTTCTACTAACGTATTTTGATATGTGTCAGACAAATAGTATTTTACTGATACTTCTTTATCTTCTTTAATGTCTGCAAATTTCACATCTTTTTGAAGTGGTTCAGGATATTTGAAATCGTTTATATTTTGGTCTTTACGAAAACCTATAATAAATATTCGCTCTCTATTTTGTGGAACGCCAAAATCTTTGGCATTTATTATTTCCGGTTCTGGCACAAAGTAATCTAAATCTTCTCTTAAAGTCGCTAAAATGGTTTCTAATGTTCTTCCTTTATCGTGATTTCTAAGACCTTTAACGTTTTCAAGAAAAAATGCTTTTGGTCTTTTTTCTTTAATTATTCTCGCAATGTCAAAAAATAATGTTCCCCGTGTTTCTTCAAAACCTTTTCGTTTTCCTGCAATCGAAAAAGCTTGACAAGGAAACCCCCCACATAAAATGTCATGTTCCGGAATATCCTTTTCGTCAATTTTAGTAATATCGCCAAACGGAACTTCGCCGAAATTTATTTCATACGTTTTTTTTGCGTATCGGTCTATTTCAGATGAGAACACGCATTTACCACCTAAATTTTGCATTGCAATTCTAAATCCGCCAATTCCTGCAAACAAATCAATGAATGTGAATTTATGGTTTTTAGGTGTTGGGAATGGAACGTCAAATTGTAAATCAAGAGTTAAATATTCTTGTAAAGGTTCGTTAACAACATTTTCAAAATATTCTTCCGCTTGTGGTCTAAAATATTGAGAAACACCATTTTTTCTATTGTGCAAATAATGTGTTAGATACGCTAAATTTTCGGTTGTGTCTTTTAATGTATCAATTTTTATTTGCTTTTTTATTTCGCTGTATTTTTTGATTTTTTTGCTCATTTATAATAATTTCAATTTTTTGTGTGCAAAGTTCTAAATTTTTTTCAATATCTTTGCCCCAAATTCTAATTACTTTCCAACCATTTTTCCACAAATTGTCATTTACTTCTTTATCGCGTTCAATATTTCTTTCTATTTTTTTATACCAAAATTCTTGATTGCTCTTATGTTCGTGCTTTTTACTTTCCCAATCTTTACCATGCCAAAATTCGCTGTCGCAG
>JAFGUD010000406.1 GCA_016938685.1 Bacteroidales bacterium
CAACCAAAAGGTTTTTGGGAAATTTTATATATCGCAAAAATACGATATAACTACGATAGAGGTTTGAATCCTCACATTGGTGGTCATCCAATGCACAAAGATTATATAATAAATGTTTAATTATTTCTAGTTGTTATTTTATAATTTCATTGCTTTTTGTTTCATGTCTTTTGGCAATTTTTCAATTGCATACCGATAAGCAGTGCGTGGCATTTGACCAACACGATTGACAACAAAATCATAAACACATTGTGGACGTTTTTCACTGGCAGCTTTTAATGCCCAACCATATCCTTTTTGAACCATATCTTCGGTATCCAACAACATATTGTTTGCTATTTCAAAAACATCATCAACAAATTTACCATGCCGGGCAGGTAATATAAAAGTAACAGCCGCAGCACGACGAACCCAAAGATTTTTTGACCCAGTCCATTTTTTTATTTCAGGGATTAATTCTGGAAATTTTTCAATTAATTCACCCATTGTATGATTACAAAAAGTATCGCACTTTGCCCAATTGTTTATATAATTCTTTACCCATTTTTCAAAAATTTTAAAATCTGATTTTTCAAATTTCTTTTTAATACGATATGCAAATTCACAGGCGATAAAAAACTCTTCTTGGTAATCAGTCCGCATCAGTTTTTCGCATAAATCGAAAATTGCAGATTTTTCCATTTTATCAATTTTTTGAAAATATGTTTTTGCCAACTTTTTTACATCTGGTGTTTTAACACCACGAATTTTTATTTCTTCTTTGAAAAATCGTCTACCACTTTTAGCAACCATTGGATCAGATATTTTTAATAATTCATTCTGAATTTCTTTTAACATGTTTTTCACCCAAAAAAATTTTTACAAATTATTACTCAATATTGTATAAACCTGGCCCAGGTCGGTTTTTAATAATGTATCAACCAACATGTCTTTGTTATCAGCTTGTTCGGCACTGGCCAACATTTTACCAAATCCGCGAACAAACTGTGTTGCCTGGGAATTAAAAACAGAATCAGATTTCAAAAGACTGCGAACTTGTTTTTTGTCCGCCGCAGAAAGCATTTTTGCCAACCATTTTGAAAATATTGCCTTGTCGCCGGCATGATATTTTTTCAACACAGCCTCTGGAATTTCTGCGCCAATTGCATGTGTTAAATCCATGGACTGTTCGTGCATCTTTTCAATCAATCGTTCGCTTTGTTTAATAAAATCTTGACTGCTAATTCGAGCAAAAGATGGAGCTGGTGATGCCTTGATAGCTTCCATCGGGGCAGTTGCACGTGCAACCATCATTTGTTTGTTTAATGTCTGCATTGTATTCACGGCCTTGGCATAATCAGACATCAAATCAATCATCTGTTGTCTTGACTGACCTGACAAGCTTTCCAGTTTGGCTGTGGATTCTGAAATG
>JAFGUD010000407.1 GCA_016938685.1 Bacteroidales bacterium
AAAAACTCGAAAAACTCGAAAAACTCGAAAAACTCGAAAAACTCGAAAAACTCGAAAAACTCGAAAAACTCGAAAAACTCGAAAAATAAAAAAACAATGAATAAAAATCTCTTTAAGAAAGCAAAATATATAATCTTGATTAAATTAGCAATAAAACTAGTAATTGTATTAATTGCTGTTATGTTTAATTCTTCGGCTAAAGCACAAGATGCAGACACTTTTTATTTCAAAGCAATGGCTGAACTTGAATATGGAAATGAAAATAACGCACTTGAAAACATTAATCAGGCAGTAAACATCGAAAAAAGAAATGAAAATTTTGTGATTTTCAGAGGAAATATATACTTAAAACAATCAAAATATAATTTGGCAATCGCAGATTTTCAAAAAGCCGAAAGACTAAAACAAAACTCTGCAAATTTGTTAATTGCTAAAACTTATTCGCTAAAAAACAACGCAGACTCAGCTGTATATTTTTTGACAAAATATTTAAAAAGTTATGATAAAATTTCTAAGTCTGAAATAAAACTCGATCCGGCTTTTGACAACATTGAAGAAACAAAACAATGGAACGATTTATGGACAAAAAATCAGTATTCAAACGTTGAATCTGACTACTCTGAGGCAAAATATTTGTACGATTTTGACAAACCACTAGAAGCTCTTGAAAATTTAAACCAAATAATAGATTCATACAAAAGTTTTCACAAAGCATATTATCTGAAAGCTTTAATTTTAGCCCAAAACAATAATTATAAAGATGCCGTAAAAGCTCTGGATAATGCAATTAAATATTCGTCAAATAATGCAAATTATTATTTACTTCGAGCTGATTATTTTGCGATTTTAAAAAAATGGAATAATTCACTATCTGATTATGAAGCAACTCTAAACTACAATCCACTTTTAGTTGAAGTATATTATAAAATAGCACTTGTATATGCGCAAAAAAATATGTATATTACAGCTTTAGAAAACATTAATTATTACACAAACATATTTTATCAAAACACAGAAGCATTATTCGACGAAGCAAAAATAAATTACGATGCGGGCAACTTTCTGCAAACAATAAAAATAATGAACAAACTTATTGAAGCAAAACCGGCAAATGCAGAATATTATTCACTAAGAGGAAAAGCGTTTTTAAGCTCTAACTCCTTCGATTTGGCGTTCAACGACTTGGCACAAGCGCTCGACTATAATCCAAAACAAACTGATAATTATTATTACATGGGAATCGCAAATTTATTAATGGATAATACAAATGAAGCATGTGCAAACTGGGAAAAATCTCTTGAAAATAAAGATTATAAAGCAAATGAATATTACTACAAACACTGTAAAGAATATGACAAAGCAAAAAAATCAAACAAATAACAATTTCTAAACAACTATAAAAAACATAATTATGAAAAAATTTCTGATAATATTTTTACTGATTCCAAACATCATTTTTGCGCAAGATTTTCTTTCAAAATTCACAAAATTAAAGGAAGAAATTGAATATATTGAAACTCAAAAGCTTGAAATAAAAACCGTTAGCATAGCTCCTAGTGGCGATTGGGTAATAGTTTACGGCGATTTTGGCTATTCTTACAATAATTTACCATCTTCTGCCGAAGCTCATTTAAAGAAAAACAACACAGAAAATTACAAAATAAAAGATTTCGATTTTCTTAATGACACTTCATGGGTTTGTCTTTCCAGACATAATGCTTTTGCGCTTAAATACACCCCACAAAGCCTTGTTGATGAACTAAAAAAACTCAATAAAAGCAAAGAAAGCATTTTTCAACTTGCTTATAGCAACGGAAAATGGGCTATTGTTTACGGTAAAGGAGAAGTTGCAACTTACAATGTTGACCAAGAACTTGAAACAACAATAAAACAACTCCAAAAAGAAAAAAGACTTATTAAAAGTATTGAGTTTTCAACATCAGGTTGGATAATTCTTTACGGTAAAAATGATTATAAAACAAACAATATTTCCACAGAGATAGAGGCAGAACTTAAAAAACTTAAAGACGAAGATGCAGAAATAAATCACATAGTTTTCTTTAACGCAGCTTGGATGATAATATACAACGACAATAAATACGTCTGCAATTTTTAAAATAAATTGGAAGTTGGAAGACTGTGGACTGAAGACTGAATGAAAGACTGAGGACTAAAAGACTGAAAGACTAAAAACAACAACAATAACTTAAACTTAATACAATGATTTTTAAAGATTTACAACCGGAATTAATTTTTAAATATTTCGAAGAAATTTTGCAAATTCCAAGACCAAGTAAAAAAGAGGAAAAAATTATTGCTTATCTTGAAAAGTTCGCAAAAGACAATAATTTTCCATACAAAATAGATGGAATAGGCAATGTTTTAATTACAAAACCTGCAACTCCAGGAATGGAGAACAAAAAAACCGTTATCCTTCAAAGTCACATGGATATGGTTCCCGAAAAACGCACAGATTTAGTTCATGATTTTGAAAAAGATCCAATAAAAGCACATATTGACGGCAATTGGATTAAAACTAACGGAACAACTCTTGGTGCTGACGACGGTATTGGAATAGCTGCATCTATGGCAATTTTAACTGATCCTACAATAAAACACCCGGCAATTGAAGCTCTTTTTACAGTTGACGAAGAAACCGGATTAACTGGTGCTTTTGGAATAAAAGACGGCTTTATGGACGGAAAAGTTCTTATCAATCTGGACAGCGAAGATGAAGGTGAACTTTTTATCGGAAGTGCCGGCGGAATTGACACAGAAGCTATTTTTGAATACACAAAAGAGCCTGCAAATGAACAAGATATTGCTATCGAAGTTTTAATTGACAAACTACACGGCGGTCATTCAGGTGATGAAATTCACAAAGGATATGGAAATGCTATTCAAATGATAAATCGTTTTCTTTGGAATGTTAATCAAGAAATTGGACTTAGATTATCTAAATTTGAAGGCGGAAAATTAAGAAATGCCATTCCAAAAGACGCAAAAGCAACTTTTACAATTCCTTCTGAAAAATTAAACTCTTTTACCGAACTTTTTGAAACATTCAAAAAATATTTTGTAAACGAATACGGAGTAGTTGAACCTAATATGCAATTTGAATACAAAAAAATAGACAAAGTAGATTTTACAATAGATAAAACCACGCAACATGGCTTACTTTGGTCTATTTATGCAGCTCCACACGGAGAACAATCCTGGGACAAACAAATGGAAGATCTTGTAGAAACATCTACAAATCTTGCAACGTTAAATTATATTGGGAACAACAAAATAAGAGTAGGTTCAAGTCAACGTAGTTCAGTAGATTCAGCAAAATTTGATATTGCTACAAAAGTTCGTACTGTTTTCGAATTAGCAGGAGCAGATGTTAATCACGGCGACGGATATCCCGGTTGGAAACCTAATCCTAACTCAGAAATCTTAAAAATAACAGAAAAATCTTACGAAAAATTATTCGGCAAAAAGCCTATTGTACGTGCTATTCATGCCGGTTTAGAATGTGGTTTATTCCTTGAGAAATATCCTTATTTAGACATGATTTCATTCGGACCAACAATAAAAGGAGCTCATACACCGGAAGAAAAAATGGATATTAAAACTGTAAAAATGTTTTGGGATTTACTTGTTGATGTACTTGAAAATTCAAATTAATCAGACAAATAAACTAAAAATCATTAACCTTTGATTTCTGAAAAAGCATTTGATTACAACTAAAAATCAGGCTTAAAAGCCTGATTTTTATTAATATCGACAAAAAACAAAAAGTAAGTATATGTTTCAAAGATTAAAAAAATACGATAAACTCAACCAAACAATTCTTTTTTTGGCACTTGGAATAATAAGTTTTGCAATACTTACAGTTAGATTTATATACACTGAGTCAATTACTTTTGTTTTTTTAGTCATAAATTTGATATTAGCTGCAATTCCATGGGTTATTTCTACAATACTAATAATTTTTCCAAAAATACAGAATAAAAAAATTATAGTAATATTATTTCTATGCGTCTGGCTATTATTCTTTCCTAATGCACCTTATATTCTTACAGATTTATTCCATTTGAGATTAAATCATATAAATATTTGGTTTGATTTAGTTCTTATTTTATCATTTGCCTGGACAGGATTACTATTTGGAATAACCAGCCTTTTGGATATAGAAGAAATATTAAAAAAACGCCTGAATAAATATTTTGTTTATATTATTTCAACAATTTTATTATTTATAGCAAGTTTTGGAATATATTTAGGTCGTTTTATGAGATGGAATAGTTGGGATATTTTAAACCACCCCCAAATTCTGTTTTTTGATATCTTCGACAGACTTTTAAATCCATTCTCTCACCCACGAACATGGGGGATGACAATATTTATGGGCATTTTCTTAAATATTGTATTTTGGTCAATAAAATTACTAAAAACAAACAACATAAAAAAATTCTAAGACTACTTAGAACGTTATTTTTCTAATCTAAAGTATTGATTTCCAATAATTAACTTTTCTTCACAAACTTTACAAACTTTACAAACTTTACAAACTTTATAACTTTACAAACTTTATAACATTACAAACTCAAAAAGAATTAGTGTCTGTAATTTTCCAGAATTAAAACTGTTTTTATTATTTCTCCGTTTCGATCAACTTCAATTTTCAATTTCTTGCCTTCTTTTCTTTTCATTAGCATAAGTATTTCATTCAATGAAAATCTAGAAGTTGTATTGTTATTTATCTTAATAATTTGGTCGCCTGCTTTTAATCCTGCTTTATCAGCAGGAGAATCTTGCTGAACATAAAAAATCTCATAATAATGTAAAGAAACAAAAGGAGCAATAATTTCCATTCCACTATAATCTACATTAAAGTCACCTTTGTACTCTGCATTTTTTCTTATCATCAGTAAATTATTACTATAATCAAAAATGACATCAAACCTACGCATTATTTCAGAACCAATACTTCCATTTCTACCTTCAATATCATAATTATCAGGCACATCAAGCCCCCGAGGTTCAGGGTAACTAACTGTAACATTTTCCAAAGAATATTTATTTTGTATAATGACTTTATCAACTCTCCCCTGCTGTCCAAAAATATCTCCATTTAAACCTTGACCAAGGTAAAACACTTGTTTGGTAGTATCCAGAACTATACTGTCGTGACTACCCGGGAAAAGCCAAAGCGCATCACTTGCTCCAATATCAATCAAAACATTTGCATTTATCAAAGTATCTTTGTTCAACTGCACTTTTATTTTAGAATAAGGTTTTCCGGCATAAAGAGTTAATGGGATTTTAACCCATTTTTTGTACTTCCTTTTATAAACAAATTTTTTTGGATTAAACAAAGTCATTTTCTTCTTTTCGTAATCAATTTCAACAACAAAATTATCGAAAATAGTATATCCAATAATTCCATTTATCGGGACACCCATTTTTTGTGGTAAATCAAACTTATCTTTTGCAAGAACAAAAACACTTTGTTTTGTAAATTTGATATCCTTCATTTCAATTACATTATCAAAAGTATACCAAACTTTCAAATCGTCACCTTCTCCTAAACCTCTTATAGTTGTTGAATCTGCGACGTTAAATTCCATTGTATTTGTAAAACTAGTCAATAAGGTTGGCCTAATGCCACTATCTAAAATAAACCATAAAGTATCGGAATTATTAATTTGCAAAGGGATTACTATTAAATTATTTACAAATTTAAAATCAATTGTAACAGAAGCCTGAGCAGTATCCTTGAAACCAACGAAAGCTTGATTTATTTGAGAATTTGAATTACAAATCAAAAAAACAACAAAAAAAAGTAAAACAATGTATTTTTTCATTTATTTAGTCTTAAAAAGTGTAAAGAATAACACAAATACATAAACTCATCTATCAAGATGAATAATAGTTCGTTTCTTTATTTTATAAAGTCCAAAAATAAAAAAATTATTTAACTCCTAATGGATTTTTAAGATTTTCGTAATCGATAAGTTCTGCCTTAATAACTCCAATTTTAGATTTCATTCGAATTTTAACCGGAATATAATTTCCATCATCAGAAAACCAAACTTGAAGATCATCTTCTTTTTTAAAGGGATTGTTAACTTCTAAAACAGGTACAAACAAAAGACAACTTACTTTTCCAAATTTTGTTTTTACTCTTTCTGTCTCTTTATATTTAATTTTAATTGGGAATATTTTATCTTCAAAAAAAGTTGTTAAACTGATTGTTTGTCCGGAATAAAAATTATTATTAAACATATGCCGTCTTGCAAAATAAAATGCCGACAATAAATCTAATGTATTATTTGGGATTGTATGTTTTCCGCTATTTAAAGACCAAACATAATTCTGATCTCTAAAAAAAAGAACTTCATTGTAAAGGGAGTATTTGCCTTCTCTAATATTTCTGGCAGATTTTACGGGATAGCCATTCGAGATATTAATATAGCTTTCGTAAACATCATAAATTTTAGCAAAATTAGTTGCTAATCCGGTTGTTACTGCTGACGCGCGGACATAATAATAATATGTATCACCGGAAGGAATGATATCAATTGTCATTGAAGCCTCACCACCCTTAACAGCTCCGTACTTAATAGCGTAAACAAGTTTTTCGCCGGGTCCGTATGCGTTATTGGCGGTGATGGAATCGATATCTATCTGAGATATCAGCTTCAATGGTAACAGAAGAATGAAAAGAAATAAAATATGTTTAAACATAAATTATTCAGACTTTTCGTCACCTTCTATATCAAAATAGTTGAAAAGTAAATTGTCAACTTGCTCCATTAATTCTCTTTTTTGAATTGGAGTCAATTTAGTTTTCAAAGTTTCTTCATCATCTAAAGTTAGATAAGAAACACTCACTCCTAGAGATTTTGACAATCTGATAAGAGTTTTTACATTATAACTGTTTGGATTATCGCGAGATAACATCGCTCTCAAACTTACTGTGGGAATTCCACACTCTCTTGCTAATTTAGCAACTGACCAACCTTTTTGTTTCCTAAGGTCGTGAATTTTACCTGTTATGTTCATATCCTTAATTTTTTTTTTACAAATATATTATAAATTTACAAAAAAATAAAACTTTAAAGTTTTTTTTTGCTAACAATTATCTGACAAGCACTCAATAAATTGATTTTCAATATTTTAACTATTTAAAAAAAAATCGTTCTAAATATGATTTTTTATTAAATTTGCAATCAAAATAATAAAATGTTACGTAAATTTTACATAAAAAACAGAACAAAAATTCTTCGTTTCTTTATAATTTCGCTATCTTTTATAATAATATTCTTAGCGTTTCCAAATGAACGAAAATTCAGATATGAATTCCAAAGAGGAACTCCATGGCAACATGATGATCTATTTGCTCCCTTTGGCTTTTCTATTTACAAATTACAAGATGAACTTCAACTTGAAATTGACAGCATAAATAACAATGTGTTGCTTTATTTTAATCAAGATTTGATAGCATCAGAAAACAATGTTACGAAATTTTCAGAAGATTTTGAATCAGAATGGGCTAATTTATTGAAAGAAGACTCAATTAAACGAAAAAACGATCCTTCTTATAAATATAAACCCTATCCGAATAAAAATTCATACAAAGTTTATTTTCAAAATATAACAACTAGTTTAGAATTTATTTATCAAACAGGTACTTACGACCCTTCCGAAGTAATAAGTTACACCGAAGAAAAAGAATACAAATTAGTTTTTTTAAAAGATGATAATTTAGTTAAAACCTATTCGCGAGATAATATTTTCACACTAAAAACAGCGTATGAATACGTTTACAACAATTTCATGAATTCTGTTGAAAACTCAAAAGACAAAGACCAAATTGTTGCTTTTTTTAAGAAAATTGGATTTGAAAGGTACATTTCAAAAAACTTAAATTTCAACAAAGAAAAAACAATTGAAATAAAAAAACTTGCAATAGATAATCTTTCCAGAACAAGAGGTTTTATGCAAGCCGGTGAATTGATAGTTGGAAAAGGAGAAATAATCACAACAGATAAATACCGTATTTTGCAGTCTTTAAAAACAAATTACGAACAAGCTAGCGATAAAAACAGTTTGTTATTAATTAGATTAGGCTCTGGAGTAGTAATTTTTCTGGTTTTATTAATACTTCTTTTATACCTAAAAAACAACCACAAAGATATTTACGACAACTTGAATGCAATACTCCTCATTTTTATAATGATTTTGATTTTTGTTGGACTTTCCGCTCTAATTGTGAGATTTTCATTATTTAATATTTATATTTTCCCATTAGCCCTATTGCCCTTTATTCTGAAAATATTTTTTGACGAAAGAGTAGCTTTATTTGTTCTAATAATTGTCATTTCAATAATTGGATTTATTGTTCCAAACGGATTTGAATTTGTTGTTATTCAATTTGTTGCCGGTTTTTCTGCTATTTTCGGCTTATCAAAACTAAACAGAAGAGGACAACTCTATATTTCGGCAGCTAGTGTTTTTATCGCAATGAGTTTAATGTATTTTGGGATTGCAATTATTCAAGAAGGAATTATTTCTGAAATAAATTGGATTGATTTCTTGTATTTTGGTTTAAGCGGATTATTGCTGCTTTCAGCTTATCCGTTAATTTATGCCTTTGAAAGAATTTTTGGTTTTATTTCAGATATTACTCTATTAGAGCTATCAACAACAAACCACCCATTACTACAAAAACTATCTTCAACGGCACCAGGGACTTTTCAGCATTCCCTACAAGTTTCTAATTTAGCAGAAGCGGCAGCAAATAAAATTGGTGCAAATTCAATGCTTGTGAGAGTTGGAGCGTTATACCACGATATTGGAAAAACAACTGCCCCTGCATTTTTTATAGAAAATCAGGTTACAGGATACAATCCTCACGATCAAATTGCTTTTGATCAAAGTGCACAAGTTATTATAAGTCATGTTACACAAGGTATTGCATTGGCTTCAAAACATAATTTACCACAACAAATAATTGATTTTATTCGTACTCATCATGGAACTACAACTGTACAATATTTCTATAAAAACTACATAAAAAAATTCCCTGATAAAATTGATGAAATTGAAACATTTACTTATCCTGGACCAAAACCTTTTTCAAAAGAAACTGCAATTTTGATGATGGCTGATTCTATTGAGGCAGCTTCCAGAAGTTTGAAAGAATACAGCGTGACGACTATTTCAGATCTTATTGAAAATATTATTGACTATCAAATGAAAGCAAAACAATTTGAAGACGCAAATATTACATTCAAAGATATTACTGAAATAAAAGAACTATTTAAAGAGCTGATATTAAATGTTTATCATGCTAGAATTGAATACCCAAAATAAATATGACTTGCTTCTTTGTTACTGATTTGCATGGCAAAATTGATAGATACAAAAAACTTTTCGATAAAATTGAAAGAGAAAAGCCTTCTGCCGTTTTTCTAGGGGGAGATTTATTACCTTCTGGACTACAGTCTCTTGTTTCCGAGGATGATTTATCTGATGATTTTATAGAAGACATTATAAAAAAGGGATTTATCAACTTAAAAAATAAGCTAAAAGAAAAATATCCTCGTGTTTTTCTGATTTTAGGCAATGATGACGGGAAAGCAGACGAACAAACATTTATTGAAATTGAAAACGAAGGATTATGGGAATATGTTCATTCAAAAAAAGTAGAATTTGAAGAATTTCTGATTTTTGGTTATTCTTACGTGCCGCCTACTCCATTTTTATTAAAAGACTGGGAACGTTATGATGTTTCAAGATATGTTGACCCCGGATGTGTTCCGCCAACCGAAGGTTATCACTCAATAACAGAAAAAAAAGACGTTTGGGAATATTCTACTATAAAAGAAGATTTGCAAATATTGACACAAAATGAAGATTTATCAAAAGCAATATTTTTGTTTCACTCTCCACCTTACAAAACAAAACTTGACCGTGCAGCACTTGACGGCATAATGATTGATCATGCCCCCTTAGACGTTCATGTTGGGAGTATAGCAATTGAAAGATTTATAAAAACCCGTCAACCTCTAATTACTTTGCATGGGCATATCCACGAATCAACTTCATTAACAGGTAGTTGGCATGAAAAAATTGGCAATACAATTTGTATTAATGGTGCTCATGACGGAAAAGAACTCTCGTTAGTAAAATTTGACCCAACAAAACCTGAAAATATCAGACGAGAAATTTTATAACAAATAACAATAGAAAAAATTATGAAATTCATCGAAGTAAACAATAATTTTCAAAAAGAACTGTTTCTGCAATTACCAGCGAAAATTTACAAAAATTACATGAATTACAGAACCACTAACGAAGAAACAGCTGAGTGGCTTTCTTTTGAAAAAACCGAATTTCATAAACATGCTAAAGTCACACCTTATATAATAGCACTAAAAGAAGAAATAATTGGTCGTTTTACTTTAATTGTTGACCAAAATATGCCCGAATATTGCCAAATTGCCTTTTTAGAATTTACCGAAAATACACCTTTGAATTTAAGTTCATTATTAAAAAAATTTGTTACCGAAAAGCACTTAAAATGTTCCAAAATATTGATAGGACTTAATGGACACTTAAATTACGGAGCAGGAATTTTACAAAATAAATTTGACAAAACGCCTGCTTTTGAACTTCCTTATACGCGAAATTATTACCCTGAATATTTCTTGGAATTCGATAAAAAGTTAGTTTCTACATTCTTTTTTAAATTTGATAATTTACCCGAAAATGTTAAAAAATACGAACGATTTTATCCTTCTAATAAATTTAAAATAAGACACTTAAATTCAGATAATTTTGAAGAAGAAATAAAAATATACACCGAACTAAATAATGGAAGTTTTCAAAAACATTTATATTGGACAAACAGAACTTACAAAGAAGATCTGGAACTCTATGCTCCATTTAAAAAAATTCTAACTCCCGATAACTTACTCATAGCAGAATACAACGGAAATCCAATAGGATTTTTACTTTGGTTACCCGATTTTAATCAGCTATTAAAAAACAACAACGAATTCTTAAAATTTGATAAAAATTTAAGTCACGAAGAATTTAAGACAAAATACATAACTAAAATCGATACTTTCAGAATAATGGAAATTGCAATAATTCCGGAGTTTCAACGAAAACGTATTGATTTGATGCTATTTACAGAACTAATGCGAGCAATTTCAAAAACAAATTACAAGTATTGCGAAGGCGGATTTATTTTAAATGAAAATGTTGACAGCATGAATATGTCTCAAAAATATCTAAAACGACTTTTCGACCCAAAAGCTGAAATTCATAGACAATACGCAATTTATGAAACAAATATTAATACATAAAAACCCGGCGTAATTAATGACAAAATACATTTTCGGAATAAAAAGACTTTTATTAGACATCAAGCTAGGATTACAATATCTTAGAAAATTATCGAGACATTTTGGCTTTTTTAGGGCGATAAAAGAAATAAATAAGTACAGTAAAGACCCTGAAGTTCAATTAAATATTTTCCGAACAGATATGTAGAAAACGATTCAAAATATTATGCAATTGCCGATTTACCGTCGCTCAATTCACCGGAATTTTCAGAATATTTAATCAACGAAATTGAATTTATAAACAACAAAAAACAACAACAACTTGTATTTGTAATTTTCTGTGTATCAGCTAAATGTCCTTACAAATGTGAATATTGTTATAATTCTTCCGAACATTCTAATCAAGAAATTTTACCACTTGACACAATTATCCAATCAATCAACGAATTAAAACAAATTGGTGTACGTAATTTTTATCTTTCAGGCGGAGAACCAATGATGCGTAGCGACGATATTCCTGAAATTCTACAGAATTGTATGGACAAAAAAACCGGTTTTTGGATTCTTACAACAGGCTGGAAAATCACATTAGAAAAACTTATTTTATACAAAAAACTTGGACTACGCGGAATTGTAGTTTCACTTGATGGTATAAATCCTGATATTGTTAACTCCATAAAAATATCAAAAAATGCCTTTGAAAATGCGATAAACGCAATTAAAACAGCAAAAAAAGCCGGACTTTTGGTCGGAATTGATTCAGTTTTTAGAAAAGAAATGTTATCAGATGAAAATTATGAAGCTCATCTTGAATTTTTGTCAAATTTAGGAGCTAATTTTATCAATTGTTATTCACCTAAATTACTAACAGACAAGAATATTCAATACGAAAAATTTAATATTTCCGACTATAAAAAACTTGGCGAACTAAATAAAAAATACAGACGAAGCAACAAGAATAAAAGAAAAATAATACCCTATTCGCCTGATATTTGGGAAAGCAAAAGAGGTTGCGTCGGCGGAAAAAGTTTTTTATTTGTAAATACAAACGGCGATGTAAAGCCTTGTCCCTTTGTTAAACCTTCGTGGGGCAATATTTTGAATGAAAATATTACGTCAATTCTTCAAAAAAATCAGTTAAATTTTAGAATTTGCGAAACCAATCAGGAATTGATGAACAATAAATAACTCAAAATTTTAATTATAAATCAGTTCCAATTTTAAGCGGTTTTGCTGGGTCTGTGATTGCTCCTATTTTGATTGCAAAACTATTTTTCTTTTTAATATCATCGTCTGTTATAATATGAACATCTAGCAACCCCCCGGTTTTATGACCCGTTCGTTGAAAATTAATATAATCAAGACTAATACTCCATGCGTCTAACCAGGAAACCAGACAATTACGTTGGTTTTCATCACCTTCAAAATGAACAAGAATATCTATATCGCTACTAGGACCTGCTGTTGCATTTTTGGTGCTTCCAAAAACATAAAAACCCTTTACACCAAGTTTTTTAGCATCAATTTTTGAAGCAATTTTTTCAACCACTTCTAATCTCCAACGCCAATGATAATCAGTTGAACCTTGAACTTTATTTAATTTTTTACTAAAAAACTTCGCATCTTCCACATCTTTTTTGTCTGACAAAACAGCAACTGCTTTGCTTTCTTCAGCATTCATAAGTATTTCAACAACTTTGCCTTTTTTTTCAGCCGAAACATCTATTACTTTTAAAACATCAGTTAAGTTTTTCAAATCCGGAAGTAAATCAACTAAGACATTTTTTGAAGAACTAAAAAAATTATCGTTAAAAACATTTTCAATATCATCGGGATACAAAGGCAAATAAAGGATATTTGCTTCAACCAAATCCTGAAAAAAATGTGTGCCAAAAGATAATTCCGGTATATAATCTTTTTTCTTTTTTGCTACTTCAATTAAAACAGAAGTATTATTTATATCAGAATAAGTAACTCTCACCCCAAGCTTTATATCGCCACGGCTGCCCCATCTTCCCGGACCTATCAAAATAAATTGCCTTTTTGGCAAAAGTTTATTCAATCTGCCTACCGCCTCTCCAATAGCAACAAGCTCTTCATAATCAGAGACTTCCGAATATTTATCGGGATCAACATAAACAATATTAGTTATGTTTGAAATAGTTCCATCAGAAATATATTTAGTTGCAGAAAAAAGCAATTCTTCAGTATTAAACGAAGCAGGAATTTCTGCCGGTTTATTAACTTTTGAATAACTTTGGGGACGACTTTGAAGCAAGTAAAAATCTTTTCCATCGTGAGCAAATTCAACATCAATTGGATACCCAAATTCAGTTTCCAAAACATTCAAGATGGACTTAATCTGATTAATAAACTCAGTATTTTCAACTAAACCATTAAAAGTAACAACATAATTATCTTGTTCAAAATTCATTCTTAATTTACTTGGCTGCTGAATAAAGTTATCAGATATTTTAGATACAATTTTACTTATTTCAGGATATTCTTTACCATGTTCACGAATAAATTCGTCAATACCAATTGTTTCAAATTTTCTTTTTTCAAGATTTATTACATCAACATATTTAGGAGAATAACGAATAATTTCGTCAAGAGTAACATTAACACGCAAATTTGGTTTTCCGGGAGAAATTAAAATAGGATAATCATTACTCAAACGGTCAACTGCTCTTGTTCCAAGTCCAGGCACCAATCTAATTAATCCATCATCAAGTTCAATTCTACTAGACCATCTAAAATTATTTTTAGAAAAAGCAACACCAGCAAAAGCCGGCAGATAATAATCACCAACTCGCTGACCAACAACCTCTTGAATCATAATACCCATTTCCTCGTTTTCGTCTAACAAATCATGTTCTATTCTGTATTCTATTGGATCCGGACCAAATGTAGATGCGTAAACCTCTGCAATAGCGTTAGTTAGTTCTGCTAAACGTTCTTCTTTTGTACCTTGATTTGAAATAAAAAGACTTTTATATTTTCCGGCAAAGACAGCATTTTGTTGATCTTCGAGCAAACTTGTGCTACGAATAACAAGAGGAACAAGTCCAAAATCATCAAGCATTGAAGACAAACCATTTAAAACAGCTTGTGTAAAAGAGGAATTTTTAAATACATAAGCAACGTAAGGATATTCACTCCTAACTTGAGATAGATTTTTATATTTTTGTTCTGCAATTTCCTCTAAACTATTATGCTTCATGAACGTTAATAATCCATCGGTAGTAATATACCATGTTTTAGGAGTTTTAACATTTTTAGCAAGTTCATCGCTCAAATCAGATTTTTTTAGAATATTACTAGCTAAAAACAATCCAGTACTTTTACCTCCAATTTTACCATAACTATCAACCGGATAAATAGTTTTACTAATTAATTCATTAAAACATTCTAAGTCTAAAAATCTTTTTCCCAATTTCAAAAAATCTGAATGATCTGTAAGTAAACGGCGAGTGAGAGAAACAACAACATTACGTCTACGTATTGGAGTAAGCTCTAAACCCTGTTTTTTGAGGTGATGATAACGTTCCAAAATATTACTCATTTGCCCCACTGACAAAGCAGAGTTGCCTAATATTTCGACTAAAAAACCCGATTGATCTTGTTTTATCCAACGGCTTACGTTGTCCATTATCTCCTGTTTATCAACGTGTTTTGAGGCAGTGCCGAATATTTTGGAAATTATTTCTTGAGAAGCAAACTCGTCTTTTGCTTGAAACGGGAAATTGGTTTCTTTATTTAGTCCCCCTTCTTCAACATTAACAGGGTTAAAAAAATTAAATAGATTTTCGGCTTCAGCAATTCCCTTCCAACGCATATAATTAACCATTTTTCGGGAAATACGTATCAATAATTTGGGATTAGTTTTTTTGAGCATATCAATAATAACTTCCCACTCCGAAATTTTCTTGCCGTCTTCTTCTTTTCTGGCATCAAAAACAGATTTTAATTTGCGATGAAAAAAATACGAACCAATTTGTTCTGCAATTGTTTTGATTAAACGTTGCTCATCTTTCAAAAAAGGACCTTTGAAAGCCTCCGGCCTTTCTTCTATATAAAAAACCTCAATTTTCCCAATAATCTCATCATCTTGCATTTTGATTTCTGTACTCTGAACCCATTTTGTTACTTTAAAATTCTCGGACTGAACAGTTATTCCATTACAATGTATTCTAGCAATACAAATATTGGGGAATTGCCATCCCGAAGGAATAACATTTATAATTCCCTGTAGAATATTTTCCGGTAATTTGTTTTTATCATTGAGCAACTCCTGAGTTTCATACAAACAATTTAGCTCTTTTGCCCGTTCTTTGAGTTCGTTTATTAGATCGTCTTTATTCATTTTTTTGAGTAATAGAGTATTCGTGTTATCGGGTTTTTCGAGTAATCTCGCTAACTGGTTAACTGTTCAACTAACTACTTTTTTTTATCAAACCTATTCCATCTTTACCATTTGCTTTAATAACTAGCGGTTCGGCTGATTTCACATGTTTTACGAGTTCTGTTTCTTCAATAATATCCAACGAATTTAACCAATCCCATTTAATGTCATCTTTTCTGGTAAATGGAATTGAAAAATAAAGCACCTCAAAACTTGTAACATTATGAAAAAAATGTGATGCCTGACTCATTTCCTGAACCATATTTTCAAGTCCACTTTCAACAATTACTTTTGCAGCAGAAATCTGACTCCAATCAACCGGAATACCAGCCCATTCGTCGGTTGTTCCCCAGCGTCCAAAACCAATTAAAATATATTTTCTATCAATTTCAAGAAATTTTTTATTTATTTCTTCAATTTCTTTTGCTATTTGCCTTGTATTTAAAGAATTAAAGGTTTCAGGTTTTACAAAAACAATATCAGAAATTGTGTTCAATTCTCCATTTCCAAGTACACTTTCAGAAGAAATAACAGCTTTATCTGAATAAAGTTCTTCTTCTGAAATTTCAACAACTTCATTTGAAACTACCATTGGACGAACTTGCAAAAGTCCGAATTTGTAAGGTTTTTCTTCGCTATTACCGGATAAAGTAACCGCAAATTCCATTTCAACCGGATTATTTGAAGATTTTTCACTTATTTCCAGTAATTTTTTAATCACATTATTTAGAGGAATTGCAGTATCATGCAGAATTGGAGCAAAAGTCACAATTCTTGGTCCTTCGCCAAATTGTCCGGGCCAAACCCTGTCATCTCTAGCATCATAAGTTGAAACAACTTTTTTAAGAGTTTCGTCTTTTTCTACATCAAAAATATGACTTTCAATCATATATTCAGCCTCGTTAATTGGGTCATAATCAGCAGGTTTGCCCATATTGACCGACCAAAAATTAAGTTGAGTAAATTTCATCATATCTCCAACCGATTTATAAGGCGGATCTTTGCGTGGATACTGAGGCGAATAAGCCCAAGAAACGCCACCATCTACAATTGTTTTACCCAAACCAAAAGCTAAATTTGCAACTCCGTGTTCGGGTTTTGCTCCTCCGGTTGGATAAAAATTATAAGACCTGGCAACTCCTGAAACCTCAGGATAAAACCTATCTCCATGTCTATTTCCAACAACTTCCTGAATAATTACTGCCATTTTTTCATCTTCAATACTGTGTTTTGTTGCCTTTATATATTGTTTTGGCGATTTAAAAAAAGTAGAAGCATAAACATATTTGATAGCCTCCACTAATTTTCGGAAACGCGTATCAACGTCTAATTGATTATTTGGTGTCATTTTAGTGCCAAAAATCCCCGCAAACGGTTCATGCATAGCATCTTCCAACATGCTGGAAGAACGAACTGCAAGCGGTTGTTTTACTTCGGTAACAATCATTCTCAAATCGGCAAGAATATCAAAAGGTAAATCTGCTTGTTGAAAAGCCAATGCAATTCTATCATCAGTAGCATCAGAAAGTGCAATATCGTACAAATCGTTAATTCTCATAAAAAGATCGAAAACATCAGTTCTGAGCACAATCATTTTGGGAATAGTAATGGTGAAATCTGCAAAATCATCTGCCTTAATTTCGTTCATTAACACGGAATTAATAAGCTCTAATCCCTTTGCTTTACCTCCCAATTCTCCATCTCCCAGATAGCTAATTGGATTATCAGATTTAAAAAAGTCTTTATTTAAATTCATAAATATTTGATTTTTTTTATTTAAAAAGTTGTTTCAAACCCCGAAGGACTTAAAGACCTTCGGGGTTTAAAAAACCTAATTATATCCACCCTCTCATTCTACACGCTTGCACAACCCTGTCAACAGAGATAACATACGCTGCTTCGCGCATGTTCAATGAGTGCTCTTTTGCAAAATCGCTAACAGCAGCATACGCAGTTGCCATTTTTTCGTCAAGTTTTGAAAGAACTTCGTCTTTAGACCAGTAATAGTTCATATTATTCTGCACTTGTTCAAAATAGCTGCAAATTACTCCACCTGCATTAGTTAAAAAATCAGGTAAAATAAGAATATTTGTTTTGTTTAATATTTCATCAGCATCGGGAGTTGTTGGGCCGTTGGCTCCTTCGGCAATAATTTTTACTTTTGAATGAATTTTACCAACATTATCTTCGGTTAACTGATTTTCAATTGCTGCCGGCACTAGAATATCAACTTCCTGTTCAAGCCAAGCATCACCATCAAGAATTTCATAACCAAGTTCTTGCGCTTTTTCTCTATTTATTCCACCGAAAGTATCAGTTATTTTTTGAAGCTCTTTGAGCTTTATGCCATTTTTTTTGCAAACAGCATAACTTTTTTGATCTTCATTGTCCCAAAACGAAACACATTTTACAACACCTCCCATTTTTTGATATAAATCAATTGCATGTTGAGCTACGTTACCAAAACCCTGAAAACTCGCAACAGTATTCATTGGCTTAATATTCAGCTCTTTAAGCGCTTCTCGAATAGTAATCATAACACCATAACCCGAAGCTTCTTTTCGACCATAAGAACCACCAAGCGAAATAGGTTTTCCGGTAAAAGCTCCTGGCGACTTTACGCCTGTAATTTTCTCAAATTCATCAAGCATCCAAATCATGTGTTGAGAGTTTGTCATCATTTCAGGCGCCGGAATATCTATGTGAGGCCCAATACTTTCTACAATTTGTCGAACCCAACCACGACTTATTTGCTCTTGTTCGTACATACTTAAATGATGTGGATCGCAAATCACTCCACCTTTACTTCCACCTAAAGGTATATCTGCAACCGAAGTTTTCCAGGTCATCCACATAGACATTGCTCTGATAGTATCTACAGTTTCCATTGGATGAAAACGAATCCCTCCTTTTGCGGGACCACGAGCATCATTATGAACAATCCTGAAAGCTTTAAAAATTTTTCTGGTTCCATCGTCCATTCTCACAGGAATCGTAAAATGAAATTCACGCATTGGAGTACGAAGAAATTCTCTTGTAGGTTCATTAAGCTCTAATAAATCGGCAGCATTATCAAACTGTTTTTGAGCAAATAAAAAAGGATTGTAAGATTTTGATTCCATTTTTGCAGGGGGTTAAAATTATTACTTCAAAAATAGAGTTTTAAAAGAAGGAGAGCAAATATTTTTTGATATTTTTCAGAAAAACAATAAAACAAAAAATCAGGATATTTCCTGATTTTTTAAATAATTAAAACCCTTCAAGATGTCTTATTTTTTTACTTTCGTATATATCTTCTATTGTAATCATAATTCCTGTTTCTTCGACACCGCCAAAATGGTCATTTATTGCAGTTCCAAAAATTTTCATTGTTGGAGATAACTTCATATATGCGTTAAATAAAGGAGGAATTGTTTCACCTAATTCACGTACTTTTGCAGATAAAATTTTATAATCTTCTTTGTAATCATCACCAGAAAAAACTGCTTTTAAATCATCTTCAGATGTCAAAAAACCGGCGTTTTGAATAGGATAAACCATATTTTCAGGGTCGCTAAAATACTTCTGAAAGAAAAAGAGTATTAAATCGCGAGCTTTTGTGTGAAAATGAGTGTACATTGTAATTTTTCCGAAAAAATATCTTACGTCATTACAGGTTTTTGTCAAAGCACCTAAACCATCCCACAAATTATCAAGAATATACATTGATTTACTTTTGCCTTTGGTTGCTTGGTAGACAGGCTGAATAAAAGAACGCCCTAATTCAACTGTATAAGGAGCGTAGGTTGAAATAAATTCATCAGAAACATTAAATAAACGCGTAGTAGCAATATCAAATTCGACTTTTGTATTTTCAAGAAGTCTACCTAAGTGTAAAAATCTATACCCACCAAGAACTTCAAGCGATTCGGGGTCCCAAACAACAAGTTGCTCGTAGGGAATTTCACGGGTGTCAAAGAAATCAATATCAATTTCCTTTCCTGTTCCGCCACCGGCTTCTCGAAAAGCAATTTCTCTTAATCGTCCAACTTCTCTCATCATATTTGGGGAATTATGATAGTTGAACACGTATATTTCATTGTTGCCAAAATTAGTTTTACGCAACAGTTTATCAGCAGTTAACTCTTGTGATAATAACTCCCTTGGTATTTTTTCAATAATATCTTGCATGTTGTGCGGTTTTTGTTTTACAAGAATTCTTATTAAACTATATTAGATTTTGAAGTCGGAACTAATTCATAAACATCATCAAAATGTTGATTTTTTAATTCATCTGATTTAGCTCTGATATATTCTACCCAATAATTTATATCTTTATCAGTTGTAAATGTCTCTACCGGTATAGGTTTCCCAAATTTAAACAAAATTTCTTGACCTGCAAATTTAAACATTTCATCGGGTAAATATATTAATTCAATATTAAATTTAAAACCCAAAAATTTTCTAAGCTTTGCCAAATTATAGAAAAAATTGGAATTTTTAGCTTCTGCATAAACAGGAATAATACTTCTTCCGTTTTCGATTGCTTTTACAAGAAAACTCTTTTTCCAATCCATATCTTTAATTTCACCTTTTATTTTACGAGAAACTAATCCTGAGGGAAAAACCAATATTTGGTTTTCGCCTTGATATAATTCATCAATATCTAATATTTGTTTCTTAGAAAACTTTCCAAAAACATTTACGCCAGTTAAAACTGGTTTTAAATTAGTAATATTCAACAATAAATCATTTACAATAGCCTTTGCATTACCCAAATATTTATAAATCAAATTCAACATTGCAATTCCGTCAAGTCCACCCAATGGGTGATTAGAAGCAATAACATATTTCTGATTAGCAGGAATTTCATTCAATCCACAATAATTAACTTTTATTTTCCAATGATTCAGTAAAGACTTCACAAAATCTTGCCCAATATCATCATGATAAATAGTCATTATGTGATTAATATCTTCTTCATGAACAATTTTTTTAAGCTTATTAATTAAAAAACCTGGTAAAAATTTATAGGCTTTTGGGCTATTTTTCTTAAGTACTTCATCTAAATCAATAAACTTTCTTGTATTTACCATAAATTAATTTTAAGACGAAAATACAAAAAAAACTTTTCAAAAAAACAAAAAAAATAAGCGATGCTAAAAGACTGTAAATCAAATAATTACATTTTTTTTGCAAAAATTGTGGAAAAAAAGGGAGAAAAATGGTTGAAAATGGAAAAAGTTTGTTTAATTTTACAATGTTAAAATATGCACAAGAATGACAAGTTTTATTGGCGACATACTATGTAAAATTGAGGCAAAGGGGCGATTTTTATTTCCTTCGGTTTTGAAAAAACAACTCGAAAATGAGCAGGATAAATTCGTAATTAAAAAAGATATTTACGAAAACTGCCTTGTTTTGTACACTTTGGAGGAATGGCAAAGGCAAATTGATTTTATTAGAAGCAAATTAAATCCTTACAACAAAGAACACAGCAGATTTTTACGTGAATTTTATCGCGACACAGCAGAAATAACAATGGATACATCAGGCAGAATACTTGTACCAAAGCGACTTTTAGATTTAGCGAATATTAAAAAAGAAGTTTATTTATTGGGACTTGACACAAAAATTGAAATTTGGGCTAAGGAAATATATGAAAAAATTGAGCATAGTGATGAAGAATTTGCAGATTTAGCTCAAAAATTATTAGGTGAAAATAATGAATAAAGAATATCACATACCGGCACTTTTGCATCAAACAGTTGATGGAATAAACATCAAACCTGATGGCATTTATATTGATGCTACATTTGGAGGTGGTGGTCATTCTGCTCTATTATTAAGCAAATTAACAACAGGACAACTTATTGCTTTTGACCAGGATTTAGACGCTCACAAAAACGCTTTTAATGACAAAAAATTTACTCTTTTTCATAGCAATTTTGCCTATATCCAAAATTTTTTGGATTATCTAAAAATTGACGGAGTTGATGGAATAATAGCCGATTTAGGACTTTCAACACATCACATTGATGTTCCGGAAAGAGGTTTTTCGTTTCGGTTTGATGCTCCTTTGGACATGAGAATGAATACAAATCAGGAATTTGACGCTAAAAAGCTAATTAACAACTACAAAGAAGCAGACTTAAGAAACATTTTCAAAAATTACGGAGAATTAAACAACGCTCATCAATTAGCTGTTGCAATTTCAAAAGCAAGAAGACAAAAAGAATTAAAAACAACTTTTGACCTAGTAAAAGCATTTGAAAAATTTATTCCAAAAAAAACAGAACATAAATTTTTAGCTAAAATATTTCAGGCAATAAGAATTGAAGTTAATAACGAAATAGGAACACTTGAAAAATTTCTGCTGGCAATACCTGGTGTTCTAAATGACAAAGGTAGAGCCGCAATAATTAGTTATCACTCATTAGAAGACAAATTGGTTAAAAACTTTTTTAGAACAGGGAATCTTGAAGGGAAAAGGATTACAGACATGTATGGTAACGTAATAAGACCATTGGAGCCTATTAACAACAAAGTAATTGTTCCTGACGATTTAGAAATAGACGAAAACAACAGAGCAAGAAGTGCAAAACTTAGAATAGCAGAAAAAAACACAAAAAATGATAACTCTTAGAAAAATACTTAGTGGAGAGATTTTGCAAAACGAATTTTTGAGAAAAAATCTCAGATATCTAATTCTAATATTCGGATTATTTTTCGTACTTGTTATTATTGGCGCAATTGGAGATTTTAAAACTGCACAAATTCAGGAATTAAATTCGGAAATAGCAGAATTGAAAGAAAATTCGGTTTTTATTTCTTCTGAACTAATGCATCTAAGTTTAGTAAACGTTGTAAACAAAGAAATTCAGGATAGAAACATAGGTTTGAAAAAACTTTCAAAACCGCCAAGGATAATTGAATTAAAAATAGAAGACAATAAAAAGAAATGAATGTAAAAGAAGAAATAGTAAAAAGATTCACCTTTATTTTTTGGGGATTGATTGTAGCCGGAGTTATTTCTATTCTTGTTTCTATGTCTTACATGTTTATTTTTTCTGAACATTATCATGAAAAAAGCACAGCAATTGGAGAAAAAGACATTGAAGCTTTCAGAGGCAATATTCTTGATATTAATGGAAGAGTAATTTGTACTAATTCAGTACTTTACGACATAAAAATGGATCCCAAAACAGAATACATTAATAAACTTACTGAATCTGAACGAAATAATAAGTTTGACAGTTTAGCAACACAATTATCAGAACTTTTCAAGGATAAATCAAAAGAAGAATATTTAAAAATCATTCAAGACGCCAGAACAACAAATAATCGAAATGTAAAAATCCATAACGACGTCAATTACATGCAATTCAAAGAATTAAAGGAAATGCCTTTATTCAACTTACATCCATATTCAGGAGGTTTTATTTCTGTTCAAAAAAACTCCAGAAAATCTTTTTCAGACAGTTTGGCTAGACGAACAATTGGTATTGAGGGAGAAAACGGAAATTATGTTGGTATTGAAAAACTAATGAATGGAAAACTTGCCGGAACAAATGGTAAACAAATAGCACAAAATCTTTCAAATGGATATACAAGCACAATCAAAGTAATAAAACAACCCGAAAACGGTAGCGATATTATTTCGACTATTGACATCAATATGCAGGACATAGTTGAGGAAATAGTAAGAAAAAGACTGATAGAATTACAAGCAAAATCAGGTGTAGCAATACTAATGGAAGTTGAAACAGGTGAAATTAGAGCAATTGTAAATCTTCGTTTAATCGACAGTGTTATTTATGCCGAAACAAAGAACATGGCTATTGGAGATAAATACGAACCGGGTTCTGTTATGAAATTGATTTCATTTATGATTGCTTTTGAAAAAGATCCTTCATTAGATTTAGGAAAAATAATTAACACCGGTAATGGAATCTGGAAAGACAGAAAACTTACAGTTAAAGACTATAATTATAAAACAGATGGAACAGGTGGTTTCGGCAAAATTTCAGTTCAAAAAGTTTTTGAACTATCTTCGAATGTAGGAACTTCTAAAATCATACATTCAATTTTTGAAAACAAAGATCAGGAATTTGTAAATAAACTTATAGAATATGGTTTTAATGACAAACTAAACCTAGGACTAGAAGCAGAACCAATTCCTGAAGTAAAAATACCCGGAAATTCCAATTTTTGGTACGGCTCTGTAAGACAAATGTCATTGGGATATGAAATTTCTGTCACACCAATGCATATTATAACTTTTTATAATGCTGTTGCTAACAATGGAGTAATGGTAAAACCCATGTTTGTAAAAGAGGTCAGACAAAACGGACAACTGGAAGACGGTCCTTTTAAACCGAAAATAATTAACTCTAAAATTTGTTCTGACCAAACTTTGAATAAATGCAAAATTCTTCTTGAAGGAGTTGTAAACAACGGAACAGGTTTCAAATACGTACATAGCGATATTGTAAATATTGCAGGAAAAAGTGGCACATCACAAAAATATCAAAAAGGACAAGGTTACAATAGAACAATACACAATACAACTTTTGTGGGATATTTTCCTGCTGAAAATCCTAAATACACTTGCTTAGTCTGGTTTAGTGAACCAAAAAACCACAAATCAGGGAGTATGGCTGCGGGTCCTGTTTTGAAAGAAATTGCCGAAGAAATATACACCTTCGACTACGATTTGCATCACGACCAATTTGTTTTAAATGAAATGCAAAAAGTAAAATCGACACCAAAAGCAGCTGTTAGTTTTGCAGGTTTTCTGAAAAATGCTTTGACTGCGATAAATATTTCATACAGCCCAAACAAAACAACATGGGTTACACCAACTGAAAATGGAAACGACATCGTTTTACAGCCGATGCATATTGAAAAAAACGTTATGCCGGATGTTAGAGGAATGAATGCTAGAGATGCTGTATATATTCTTGAAAACTACAAACTTAACATTAATATTGAAGGAGCCGGAAGAGTTGTTAAACAATCAATAGCTCCCGGAACAAAAATAGATAACAATAAAAATATTACTTTAAAATTATCAATGTAAAAATATAAAATAATTCTAGTTAAATTATATTTATCATAACAATGAACCAACTAAAACAAATATTAACTAATATAAAAATTCTTGATTTTCAGGGCGAAACTTCAATTGAAATCAAGGGAGTAACAGCTGATTCCAGAAAAGTTGAAAATGGTTTTTTATTTGTTGCCATAAACGGTTCATTGACAAATGGACATAATTTCATTGAAAAAGCAATAAAAAAAGGTGCCGTAGCAATTATTTATACCGAAGAAATTGAAATCTCTGAAAATATTTCTTTTATAAAAGTTGATGAAACACAAAAATCTCTTGCAATTGCTGCTGCTAACTTCTACGATAATCCTTCGGAAAAGCTTAAAATTATCGGAGTTACCGGAACAAACGGCAAAACAACAATTGCTACAACTCTATACAATCTTTTTTCAGGATTAGGTTACAAAACAGGATTGATTTCAACTATATCAAATTACATTATTAATGAAGAAATTAAAGCTACACATACTACACCAGATTCAACCGAATTGCAAAAACTTTTCTCTGAAATGGTTGAAAAAGAATGTGAATACTGTTTTATGGAAGTAAGTTCTCACGCATTAGATCAAAAAAGAGTTTTTGGAGTAGATTTCGACGGTGCAATTTTCACAAATATTACTCACGATCATCTTGATTATCACGTAGATTTCAAAAATTATTTAGACGTAAAAAAATCATTATTTGATAACCTGAAACCGGAAGCTTTTGCGTTAACAAATATCGATGATAAAAACGGAAAAGTTATTATTCAAAACTCAAAGAACAATTATACATATTCACTAAAAACACTAGCTGATTTTAAAGCCAAAATAATTGAAAAACACTTTGATTCTACATTGGTTTCTTTTAATAATCAGGAAATTTGGTTGCAATTTGTTGGGGCTTACAATGTGTACAATTTATTAGCTATATATGCAACTGCAACTTTGTTGCTAGAAAATAAAAATGAAGAAATTTTAAGTCAGTTAAGTCTTTTAAAACCTGTAAACGGTAGATTTGATGTAATAAAAGGAAATGGAATTTTTACAATAGTAGATTATGCTCATACACCTGATGCTTTAGAAAATATTTTAAAGGAATTAAAGGATATTAAAAATGAAAATCAAAACCTAATAACAGTTATTGGAGCGGGTGGCGACAGAGATAAAACCAAAAGACCCAAAATGGCTGCTATTGCTGATTTTTATTCGGATATGCTAATTCTTACTTCTGATAATCCAAGAACTGAAAATCCAGAAACAATTCTTGAAGAAATGGAAAAAGGACTTGATGAAAATTCAGAATATCTAAAAATATCAGACAGACGACAAGCTATTAAAACAGCAGTAAAATTTGCAAAACCAAAAGACATTATTCTAATTGCCGGCAAAGGACATGAAACTTATCAAGAAATAAACGGAATAAGACATCATTTTGACGACAAGGAAGAAATAACGAAACAATTTACAATTAACAATGCACAATGAACAATTTTCAATACACAATCAACAAAGAACAAAGAACAATGCACAATGAACAATGAATAATGAATAATGTTAAGTTAGTCTGCAAAAAAAGTCCCAGAGGGACGACCGGTTTGTAAGTTTCGACGAAAGTCGGAACTAAAAGAAAGCAGACAATAAAGTGCCTTTAGGTACGTCCTGTTTTTTTCGCTCAACTTAACAACAATGAACAACGCACAATGAACAACGCACAATGAACAACGCACAATGAACAATGCACAATGAACAATGAACAATTAACTATTAACTATTAACTATTATAACGTGCTTTATTATTTATTTACATACTTAGACAAATTAAATGTACCCGGAGCAGGATTATTCAATTTCCTGACATTCCGAGCAGGATTATCAATGATTACAGCATTGTTGATAGCATTTATTTTCGGTAAAAAAATTATTACGTTTATTCAAAAAAAACAAATTGGAGAAACTGTTCGTGATTTAGGACTTGAAGGACAAATGCAAAAAGCCGGAACACCAACAATGGGTGGATTAATTATAATTTTTTCTATTCTGGTTCCTGTGTTGCTGTTTGCCAAAATTTTTAACATTTACATAATATTAATGTTGCTAACAACTCTTTGGCTTGGAACACTCGGATTTTTAGATGATTACATAAAAGTTTTTAAGAAAAACAAAGGCGGTGTTAAAGGCAAATTTAAAATTGTAGCTCAATTCAGCTTAGGTTTAATCATTGCTTTAGTAATAGTTTTTAATCAAAAAATAAAAATTAGCGAAGTAGAAAAAACAATCAATCCTGAAACACAAAATATAGAATACGTTCAGCATGATGCCAAAACACTGGAAACAACAATTCCATTTTTTAAAAATAATCAGATAGATTACGGTAAAATTATACCGGTTAAAGAAAAATACAACTGGATTAATACCCTACTCTACATTGGTATTGTAATTCTAATTATAGTTTTTGTGTCAAACGGAGTAAATCTAACAGATGGTTTAGATGGATTAGCAGCCGGAACAAGTTCAGCATCAGCAGGAGTTTTGGCAATTTTCGCATACATATCCGGAAACTTTATTCTAGCTGATTATCTGAGTATTATGTACATTCCAAACATAGGTGAAATTTTCGTTTTTGCATCTACATTGGTAGGAGCAACAATTGGATTTTTATGGTACAATGCATACCCGGCAAAAATATTTATGGGCGATACTGGAAGTCTTACATTAGGCGGTATTGTTGCTGTTTTAGCAATACTTGTAAGAAAAGAATGGTTATTGCCAATTTTCGGCGGTATTTTCTTCATCGAGAATATTTCTGTAATGATGCAAGTATCATATTTTAAGTACACAAAAAAACGATTTGGTGAAGGAAAAAGAATTTTTCTAATGTCTCCTCTTCATCATCATTATCAAAAAAAGGGGATTCACGAAGCAAAAATTGTAACAAGATTTATAATTATCGCAATTTTTTTGGCGGTAATTTCACTAATAACATTAAAAGTCAGATAGATGCAAAACAAAGTTGTAATATTGGGAGCAGGAGAAAGTGGCGTTGGAGCGGCAATTTTAGCAAAAAAACAAAACTTCGATGTGTTTGTGTCTGATTTTTCAGAAATAAAAGGACATTACAAAGATGATTTGTTAAAAAACGATATAGCTTTTGAGGAAAAACAACACTCAGAAGGAATTATTCTGCAAGCTAATGAAATAATAAAAAGTCCCGGAATACCTGACACTGTTTCTATTTTGCAAAAAGCAAAAGCTAAAAACATTCCTGTTGTTTCTGAGATTGAATTTGCTGCAAGATATACAAAAGCTAAAATGATTTGCATTACAGGAAGTAATGGCAAAACAACAACTACAATTCTTACTTATGAAATTTTTAAGAACGCAGGATTAAGTGTTGGTTTAGCAGGAAACGTAGGCGAAAGTTTTGCAAAGCAAGTTGCCTATGATGACTTTGAATATTATATTCTGGAATTAAGCAGTTTTCAACTGGATAATATGTACGATTTTAAAGCAGACACAGCCGTATTATTGAATATTACACCGGATCACATGGACAGATACGATAATAATTTCTTAAAATATGTTGAGTCTAAACTTAAAATCACTCAAAATCAAACACAAAACGATTACTTTATCTACAATACTGATGATGAAGCAATTACAACCAACATTAACAAAAACATGAAAGCAAAAAAATACCCATTTTCTATAAAAGTTGATGTTGAACAAGGTGCATACTTAGAAGATGAAAAAATAGCATTCAACACAAATGAAACTTACTTTGAAATAATGGCAAAAGACATTAGTTTAGTAGGGAAACATAATATATACAACTCTATGGCTGCTGCTTTGGCTGCAAAAGTCAATCATATCAAAGACCCGATAATAAGAAAAACCTTGTCAACATTCAAAGGAGTAGAACACAGACTGGAACTTTTTCAAACTATCAGAGGAATAAAGTTTATTAACGATTCCAAAGCAACAAATGTAAATTCTGTTTGGTATGCATTAGAGGCAATCGAAACTCCAATTGTACTAATAATGGGCGGAACCGACAAAGGAAATGATTATACAATAATAAAAAAACTAATTAGAACCAAAGTAAAAGCAATTGTAGCCCTTGGAGTTGACAATACTAAAATTCAGCAGAATTTTAAAGATATTGTTCCAATTATTGAATCAAAATCAATGGATAATGCTGTTTTAGAGGCATACAAACTAGCAGATGAAGGAGAAACTGTTCTTCTTTCGCCAGCTTGCGCAAGTTTCGATTTGTTTGAAAATTATATCGACAGAGGTCAAAAATTTAAAGAAGCTGTTAGGAAACTATAGTTTATATAACGATTCATCAATTTTTTGTCTGAATTCACATAAGATAACTTAAATTAAAATGATAAAAAACAATATAAATAAAGTAATTAAAGGCGACAAGACAATAATTATTATTGTAGCTGTTCTTATGCTTATTTCAGCGTTACTTATGGGCAGTTCTTTGACTAAAATGGCTTTGGATAATACCAGCTTTGATTTCGGTTACCTTATTAGACAACTGTTTTTTTCAGCTATTGCTTTTACAATGATGATTATTTTGAGCCAAACTCCATATCAAATTTACTCTAAACTTGCTAATTCTGTAATAATCACAGCAGGAATCCTAACTGTTTTAACAATGATTTTCGGAAAAGAAATTGGCGATGCAAAAAGATGGTTCGAAATACCAATTATTGGAATAAAATTCCAAACATCAGATTTTGTAAAGCTTGCAATCGTTATTTACATTTCAAAATTAATTTCCGAATTTGATTTTATCAATGGGAAAGTGAACGAAATACTGAAAAAAATCCTCATTCCTACTTTGTTTTTAACATTGCTGACAGCAATGAATGACTTATCAACCGCAATACTTATGTACATAACAATTTTCGGAATATTATTTATTACTCCGATTAATTTAAAATATTTAGGTAAAATTTTCGGCGTTATTTCATTAGCGGCAATATTATTCGTAATTTTTTCAATGGCAACAGGATTTGCACGTGGAAATACATGGAAAAACAGACTTTTTGGAAAAGAAGACGGTTACAGTCAAAAACTTGAAGCTAAAATTGCTATTTCAAACGGCGGTTTAATAATAAAACCAGGAAAAAGTCTACAAAAACACAGAATTGAAAATTCATATTCTGACTATATTTTTGCAGTATTAGCCGAAGAATACGGAATTTGGGGCGTTGTTTTGGTCATTGGATTATATATTATTTTTATGTACAGAATAGCTGAAATCATAAAACGACAACGGCGTTCTTTCCCGATGTTTCTAACATTGGGAATATCAATTAACATATTATTTCAGGCTTTTTTACATATTCTTGTAAACGTTGGAATTGTGCCTGTTACAGGACAACCTTTGCCTCTGATTAGTCATGGTGGCACATCAATGATTTTAACAGCTGCTCAGATTGGAATTATTTTAAACATAAGTCAACTTGGTAAAAACACAGAAACTTCCACAAAACCAACTTATGTTGATGAAATAAACGCTACAGAAGAAGAAATAAAAGAAATACAACCGGAACAAGAAAAACAACCGGAAATCGAAATAAATGATTATCCTTTTTTAATTGGATAACTAAACAATTGCAGAATAGAATTATTTAAGTATTAAAAGATTTTAAATTGAAAGAAATGGAAAAACTAAAAATAATAATAAGTGGTGGAGGAACAGGCGGTCACGTATTCCCCGCTATTGCAATTGCAGATGAATTAAAAGCTCAAATTCCTGACTGTGAAATTCTATTCGTTGGTTCAGATAATCGACTTGAAGTTGAAAAAGTTCCAGAAGCTGGTTACGAAATAATTGGTTTGCCAATCAGAGGATTACAGCGAAAATTCAGTTTTAAAATTTTCGACACATTTTTCAGACTGATAAAAAGTTTAAACAAATCAAGAAAAATCATAAAGAAATTTAAACCAAATATTGTAGTTGGAGTTGGTGGATACGCAAGTGCAGCAGTAATGAGAATTGCAGCAAAAAAAGGAATTCCGACCCTGATACAAGAGCAAAATTCGTTTCCCGGAATTACAAACAAAATGTTGGCAAAAAATTCAAATGCTATTTGTGTTGCTTATGAAAAAATGGAAAGATTTTTCCCGGCGGAAATTATTCATTTCACCGGAAACCCTATTAGAAATTTAAACAAAGCAAAAGAAACTAAACAAGAAGCATTAGAGTTTTTTAATTTAAAAGCTGATAAAAAAACCATTTTTATTACCGGTGGAAGTTTAGGAGCAAAAACGTTAAACAACAGCGTTATTCAACACATTGAAGCAATTCATAAAGCAGGAATTCAAATAATTTGGCAAACAGGAAAAAAACATTTTGCATCATCAAAAGAATTTTACAACAAACACGAAAATAAAGAAGGTATCTTCATTACTCAATTTATTGACAGAATGGATTTAGCTTATAAAGCGTCTGATTTGGTAATTTCCAGAGCCGGAGCAATAAGTATTTCAGAATTGGCACTATTAGAAAAAGCTGTTATTTTTGTACCATCTCCAAATGTAGCCGAAGACCATCAAACAAAAAATGCTGAAGCTCTTGTTGAGATAAATGCTGCAATAATGATAAAAGATATTGATGCAGAAAAAGAACTAATACCAAAAGCAATTGAAATTATTTCTGATGAAGAAAAAATATTGAAATTTTCAGAAAATATTGCTAAATATGCAAAACCAAATGCAGCAAAGTCAATTGTTGATATTATTTTAGAAATAAAAAAGTAAAGTTTACTTGTCTGTAAAAAAAATATTTTTAAATTTGCAATTAACTAAAAATCAAAAATATATATCTATGAAAACGAAACTTATTATACCCACAATTTTTATATTTACATTAGCAATGTTCTTATTGTCTTCATGCGGAACACAACAGACCCAAGACGAAAAACAAATTGCTTATAAATCAGGCGAGATGCTAGCAAAAAATATCATTGAATACTATTTTATAGCACATGAAGAAATTCATTATGCAAATAGCTACCAACTTGAACTTGCGTCATTATTATCGACTGATGAAAACGATACAATTGTAGAAGAACCTTTTGTACTGGTTAATAATGTTGAGATTAAAGTAAAATTATTTACCGAATACATATCTCTTTTGCAAGAATTACAAAAAAAGGAAAGCATTCGTAGTCAAAGTATTGATTTTAAAATGTTTAGCCTTCTAAATCTTTTAGATTCTTCTAAACTTTGTTCTGCTGATTCTATTGAAATGATTACTGATTATATTTCTGCAAATCAGTACAATCAAGAACTTGCGGTTTCCGGAATTACTGAGTTAATGTTTAATATTTGGAACACAGACGTGATTGAATGGAACAGAAAACTAAGCAAAGCTTATAACAATTACGCTCAAATGATAGACAATATTCCAACTGATGTTTTTGATGAAGACAAGCTTGAAAAATACGTATACGAACCTTATGAAGGAAAAGCAACATTAGTAAAAATTTATAAACTAAATATGAAACAAGAAGCTTATGAACAAAAATCTGTTTTTATCGACAGAACTACTTTTTTAATGAAGACATTCTTAGATTTAAACGGTGTATATTTCAGACTTGCACAAGGCAATGACATGGAATACGTTTCGTGGGCTAATGAACAAATTTATAATTCTTTGAAAACTTTTGAACAAAACAAAAATTAGTTAAGAATTAAGAACTAAGAATTAAAAGTAAAACAATATTTTTTTATACTAAAAAATAAAACATAGTTGAACTTTTTTGATAAAAATATTTATTTCATTGGCATTGGCGGAATCGGAATGAGCGCTATTGCCAGATTTTTCAAGGTAAATGGTTGTTTTGTTGCCGGTTATGATTTAACTGAAACTCCTTTGACTAACGAACTTGAAAAAGAAGGTATACCTGTACACTTTTCTGACGAATTAAACTTAATTCCGGTCGAAATACTTGAAAATCAGGAAAATTCAGTTATTATTTATACTCCGGCTATACCAAAAAGCCACAAACAATTTAATTTTTTAAAAGAAAAAAATTACAAAATATACAAACGAGCGCAGGTTTTGGGACTATTAAGTAAAAATCACAAAACAATTGGCATCGCAGGCACACACGGAAAAACAACAATTTCGTCAATTGTTGCACATATTTTCAAACAAAACAACAAGCTTAACGCTGCTTTTGTTGGCGGAATCCTGAAAAATTACAAATCAAATCTTGTTTTGGGCGAAAAAAATGAAAACAATTGGTTGATTTTAGAATCAGACGAATTTGACAGATCATTTCTTAATTTTAGTCCTAACATTGCGCTCATTTCTGCTGTTGATGAAGATCATCTGGACATATACGAAAATAAAGTTAATTTAATTGAGGCTTTTGAAAAATTTGCATCTCAAACATCACAGATTGTTGTTACAAATCAAAAAGTCAACGTCAATTTAGCGTCTAATTTAAAAACTTTCAAGTACGGAATAAAAGAAGGAAACGATTTTTTTGCTGAAAATTGTAAAATTGAAGACGGAAAACAAATTTTTGATATTGTTTACCCAGAAGGAATTTGCGAAAATATATCTCTAAAATTACCGGGTAAAGTAAATATTGAAAACACAATTGCCGCTTTTTCTGTGGCATTTTGGGCAGGTATAAATCCTGAAAATATTAAAAAATCGATTGCAACTTTTGAAGGTATTGAAAGAAGATTTGATTTAATTCTGGAAAATGACAGATATATTTACATTAACGATTATGCGCATCATCCGGAAGAAATAGAGAGACTTAGAGAAGCAGTTGAACAATTTTACCCAAACAGAAAAATTACTGCAATTTTTCAACCGCATTTATTTAGCAGAACTAAAGATTTTACTGATGGTTTTGCAAAATCGCTTGAAAAATTTGACGAAATACTTCTGATGGACATATATCCTGCGCGTGAAATTCCTATCGAGGGAGTAACGTCAAAAATTATTTTTGATAAAATAAATAATGAGAATAAAGAAATGTGCAATTTCGAAAACATTATTAATAAACTCAAAAATAAAGATAAAGACATATTGCTTACAATTGGAGCAGGAAGTATTGTAAATTTAGTAGAGAAGATTACAACTATTTTAGAATCATAATATTCAATAAAATTAACTATGAAATTTAATAAATTACGAAAATACAGAAGAATTTTTTACTTGTTAGGAATAATAGCATTTCTGACAATTTTCGTAATTTTGCAGAGAAATTACAAAAACACTTTGTGCAGTAATATCAAAGTTACAGTTTTAGATTCAGCTGAAAATAGATATGTAACAGAAAGTTCTATAATAAATTTTATATACAATAATATTCAGTCAGATATTGTTGGAAATAAGTTTAGATACATTGATTTAGGCTTAATTGAGGAAAAGCTGAACGATGATTTTTTTATAAAAAGTGTTGAAGTATTTCGTTCACAAAATGGGATTATTGAAATCAAAATAACTCAGAGAAAACCAATTGCCCGAATATACAATGAATTGGGTGAAAATTATTACATAGACGAAGATGGATATTTTTTACCAACTTCTAAAAATTTCGCCAGTTATGTACCTGTTTTCAATGGAAAAATCAAAAAAATTGACTCTTTATTCACTAGAAAAATAAATGTTTTGGACACAAGTTTCAAAGACCAAACACATAAAGATTTATACAATTTAGCTAAAATTTTAAAAAATGATGAGTTTACTTTGTCAATGATTGATCAAGTTTTTGTAGATGAAAACAATGAATTTATAATGATACCTAAAGTTGGGAATTTCAAAATTATTTTCGGAACACTTGAAAACGCAGAGATAAAAATTAGAAATTTAAAAGCTTTTTACACAGAAGGAGCACCCAAAGTGGGTTGGAATAAATATTCGGCAATCAATTTGAACTATATAAATCAAGTTGTTTGCACAAAAAGAAATTAAAATATTAACAATAATTTATATTGTAAATTTAATAATAATTCTTTCGGGAAAACCGAAATATCTTAAAAAGGTTTATTAACAGCAAAATTTTAATAATATGTTTGATGACTACGTAGCAATATTAGACATTGGAACAACTAAGATTGTTTCGTTAGTTGGAAGAAAAGACCCAAATGGCAACCTCCAAATTTTAGGTTACGGAGAAGAAACATCTGCAGGTGTTACAAGAGGGTTAGTTTTGAACATTAACGAAGCTTCTGAAGCGATTGAAAAAGCAGTAAACAAAGCAAAAGAGCAATCCGGCATTGACTTTAAAAAAGTTTTTGTGGGAATTGCAGGACAGCACATTTATAGTCACCAGAATAGTCATTCTATTGTCAATACAGAATCTGACGAAATATCAGAAGAACTGGTAAAAAAATTAACAGATGAAGTTTACAACGTTGCAACTAATCCCGGAGAAGTAATTCTACATGTTTTCCCTCAGGAATATTACGTTGATGGACAAATAGTTAACAATCCTGTTGGGTCAATGGGCAAACAACTTTCCGGGCGTTTTCATATTTCAATTGGAAAAGAAAAATCAATAAAAATTATTGAGAAAAGTATCGCAAGAGTAGGTTTACAAGTAATAAAAATAATATTAGAACCTGTTGCCTCTGCCGAAGCCGTACTTACTGCCGAAGAAAAAGAAGCAGGAGTTGTTTTAATAGATATTGGAGGTGGAACAACCGACATGGTTATCTACAAAGACAATGTAATTAGACACACTGCCGTAGTTCCTTTTGGCGGAAATTCTATTACAGACGACCTTCACAAAGGATGTAGCATTTTAGTAAAACAAGCCGAAGATTTAAAAAAACAATACGGTTCTGCTGTTGCCGATTTAGTTAGCGACATTCAAAGTGCTACTGTACAAGGAATTGCAGGAAGAGAAGCAAGAGAAATTTCTTTTAAAGCTATTGCTGAAATAATTCAAGCCAGAGTTTTAGAAATTATTGATACTATAAATTTTGAACTTAAAAATTCAAATTATTATGACGAAATTGCAGGCGGAATAACACTTACAGGGGGAGGTTCTTTGCTAAAACATATCAACAGATTGGTTGAATTCAGAACAGGACTTGAAACTAAAATTGCAAGCCCTGAAAATTACATTTATTCTGATCAAGAAAAATTTAAAAACCCAAAATATTCAACTGCTATTGGTTTGTTATTGAAAGGAATAGATTATATGAAGCAACTTGAAAAAATGCAAGGACCAAAGAAAATAGTTGTTGAAGATATTATTGAAGAGGAAATAGAAACTACAACAGAAATAAAAGAAAATAATATTAAATCAACAACAAAAAATCAAGATAAAAAACAAGAAAACAATAAAAAAACAGGAATTTTAACCAAACTAAAAAACTTTTTTATAGAAGAAGATGAAAGTTCGGAAGTGTAAAACAGTTATCAAGTTAACCAGTTAGCGAGTTGACCAGTTATCGAGTTGACCAGTTATCGAGTTGACCAGTTATCGAGTTGACCAGTTATCGAGTTAACCAGTTAACCAGTTATCGAGTTAACCAGTTAACCAGTTATCGAGTTAACCAGTTATCGAGTTAACCAGTTATCGAGTTAACCAGTTATCGAGTTAACCAGTTATCGAGTTAAC